>PMKB01000290.1 GCA_003157595.1 Solirubrobacterales bacterium | reverse complement strand
AGCGACGAGGGGTTGTGCGAGAGGTGTCATGGCGACAGCTTCGCCCACGTATGGAAACGAGACCTCAACCAACGGTGAGTATCGTCTTAGAGACTGCCCGGCGGCTTCGAATCGATGCTCACCGATTCTTGGCTGAGCGTCTGCGATCAGCGTTCTGGGCGGTCGTCCGGGGCCTTCGGCGCTGGTGCGAGCGGCCCTCGATTACGCGCTCTCACGCTGAGAGGCTTCTCATCGCGAGGTAAGTTGCCGCTTAGTCGCCTCGGGCATGATCTGCCGTATGGCGCGCGCTGCCGACCGGCTCGATCGTGGTCGAAGCGCACACGCTCGCGATGACGGTGGTCGTTCGCGGCGTGCGCCACGCCGCGCCTCCCGAGCCGGCCTCCTACGGCGACGCCTCGGGCTTGTGTCTGCGACGGGGTTGCTTCTCGCCGGAGTCGTCTACGTTGTCGCGAGCCTCGCTGGCTCGCGAGAGCCGCCGGCGCGAGCGGCGGTCTCGGCCGCGGCGCCGACTCGCACAGCGGCGGTCCACCGGCTCACGGTCCGTGCGGCGGCCGCCCCCCACGTTGATGTGACGGCGCCGCGCGTGGCCTCGGCGACCTGGACGACCGTGGCGGAGGTTTACGGCAAGCCGGCGGCATGGATCGAGCAGCTCCCGGGCGCCACCTTGATGCGATTCGACCAGAGCCTCGCGCACCTCACGTTGCATGCGGGCTCCAGCGACGGTGGTGTGACCGGCTGGACCTACGGTGACCAGATCACGCCGCGCGAGATCCATCTCGTGTTGGCCGCGTTCAACGGCGGGTTCAGGCTGACCTACAGCAACGTCGGGTTCACCTCCGGCGGGCACGTCGCCGTCGCGCTGAAGCCGGGCCTGGCGTCGCTTGTGACCTACACCGATGGCAGCTCGAACATCGGGGCGTGGCAGAGCGGCGTACCCACGACGCGAAAGACGGTGTTCTCGGTGCTGCAGAACCAGCAGCTGCTCGTCGACCGCGGCGTGGCCGCAAGCACCGTGACGAACTGTGTGATCACGTGCTGGGGATACACGATCGGGGATCTGACGGTCGTGGCACGATCGGGCCTCGGGATCACCGCGGGCGGAGAGCTCGTCTGGGCCGCCGGAGAGCACCTGTCCCCGGCCGAGCTCGCCGACGCGCTGATCAGCGCCGGCGCGGTGCGCGCGATCGAGCTCGACATCAACCCGGATTGGGTTGCCGGATACCTCTACGTCCATCATCCGAGCGGACCGGCGGCGGTGCCGGTCGTTCCCGGACAGCTCGGCATCGCCGGGCAGCTGCTGGCGCCCGACAGCCGCGACTTCGTCGCGGTCGTCGCGAACTGACCGGCTTCGGTACACCGGACCCGTCGAGCGAGAGCCCGCGTCTGAACGCAAGCGACCCCGAGCTCGCGGACGCGCGTCCGCTGGGTCGACGCCGCCGGCGCACCGGCATCGCGCTGTGCGGGCACGGGCACGTCGGGCCTGGTTGTGGGCTACCCTGCACGGATTCGTCAGGGAGGCGCTTCGCGCGCGAACAGGGCACCTTCATCATGCAGAAAAGATCTCTGACGGTCGTCGCCGCGGGGTCGACGACGGTCGTTGGGAGCACCATGCGCGCGCAAGAAGGCTCGTTGTCGGCATCCTCCAGGACATGTCGCGGCGCAAGATGACTCGCAGGCGGCCGGTCAAGGCCGCGACGCTCCTGCTCGCTCTCGCGGCGCTGCTGGCCGGCGTGTTCGCGGGGGCGTCGATCACGCAGGCTGCGGTCACGCTCCCCGCGCTTGCCGGCCACTGGCCGATGCTCGAGGGCAGCGGTGGCACGATCGCCGACACCTCCCCCAGCGGGAACACCGCCTATCCGGGTGCGGGGGCGACATGGACCACCGGGCCGGGAGGCGCTCCGGCGATCGCCTTGAACGGCACTTCGGCCGGCATCGTGCCCATCTTCAAGCCGGTGGTGAACACGTCGGCGAGCTTCACGGTCTCTGCCTGGGTGAAGTTCAACAACACCAACGGCAACCAGACCTTCGTCAGCATGGACGGAACGAAACTGAGCGGCTTCTTCCTGCAGATCAACGGAACTCCCGGGAAGTTCGCGTTCATCCGCCACATCAGCGACAGCACGAGCTCCGCGGCGGCGGCAGCGCTCTCCAGCGTCACGCCCACCGTCGGCACGTGGTACCACGTGGTCGGCGAGGACAACACGGCAACCGGCCAGCTGCAGCTCTACGTCAACGGCACCGAGGCCGCCACCGCCGCATACACGGCGAACTGGCAGGCCAGCGGCAACACGCTGATCGGCCGCGGTTATTGGAACAGCGCACCGTCGGACTTCGTCAACGGCGCGGTGTCCGACGTGCAGATGTATCAGGCTGCGCTGAGCACCGCCCAGGTCGACGCCCTCAACGGCACCCCGGTCGCGACGGCAGCCGCGAGCGCCGGCAGCGGCAGCGGCAGCGCAACGGTGAGCGACTCGAACCCCGTGGCCGCCTGCACCAAGGCTATGAAGTGCCTCACCTACGTCGGCGACCCGCTCACGATCACCGCCACCGCCGGCTCGGCCAGTCGCCTCACGGGCTGGTCGGGCGGAACCTGCTCGGGGGTGGCCAGCCCATGCAGCTTCACCTCCGCGAAGACCGAGACCGATACCGCCAGCTTCGTCAAGACCGTCACGATCACCGCCGCGACGAGCGGGAGCGGTACGGCGACGATCACCGACTCTGACGCGCTCGCAAACTGCACGAAGGTCACGACCTGCATCGCCGATGCCGGCGACTCGGTCACGGTCACGGCAACGCCGACCCCCGGCTTTGTCCTCACGGGTTGGTCGGGCGGTTCGTGTGCGGGCACGCGGAGCACGTGCGTGCTGAGCAACGTGAGCGCGAATACGACGGTGAGCGTCCAGTTCGGCCTCCCGCTGGCCGGCACGGCGGCGCAGGCGGTCTTCGTCTCGCCGACCGGCAGCGATGCGAATCCGGGTACCGAGAGCGCGCCGGTGTTGACGCCGCAGCATGCGCTCCTGCTGGTCGAGGCGTCGGGGAGGAGCAAGGATCAGCTGCGTCTCGCGCAGGGGAGCTATGGCGGCGGCCTGTCGCTGACGAGCGCCGATGACGGGGTCGCCATCTACGGTGGGTTCGTTGCGTCGAGCTGGGCGTCGAGTAACAGTCCGGCGACGGCGACAACGATTTCGGGCGCGCCTGCGGCAGTGCTCGCCGATCACGCGACGGGCGTCCTCATCCAGCAGGTCGATCTCCTCGGCCAGGTGGCGGCCGGGGTCTCCCCCTCCGTGTACGGCGTCCGTGCGATCGACGGATCGCAGCTGACCCTCTCGGACGTCGCTGTGGCGGCGGCGAACGCGTCGCCCGGCCTGGCCGGCACGCTCGGGCCGGACGGGGCCGCCGGCGGAGCCGGCGGCCGTGGTGCAGCAGGGCAGAGCGCGGCGCAGGTCGTCGCGGCTTGCCTGGCCTCCGACGGGTCGAGCTGCCGCGCCACGGAGGTCGCCGGCGGCGTCGCCGGACGCGGAGCGAACGGGAACGACTACTCGCTGCGCGGGAATGGCACCTACAAGCGCAATCCCCTGCTGCTGGCTCGCAGCAAGACGCTGCCCGATCCCCAGCCGGGGCCTTCGGCCGGTGACGGAGGCTTCGGCGGCTGGGGCTCCACGGCATCCCCGTCCGCGCTGCAGGGCTGTATCGGCAAGGGTGTGTTTGCGGCGTGCGGTCCGGAGCAGATCTCATCGAAGACGCGCAAGCCACAGGTGATCGCGCTCTGGTACGGCTCGTTGGGTTCCACGCCGTCTGGGGGGAGCGGGCTTGCGCTCGAGGGACGGGGCGGTGCCGACGGCTACTACAACGCCGGCGGCGATGGGTATCCGGGCAAGGGTGGAAGTCCTGGATCACGCGGTGCGGCGGGCGGCGGCGGCGCCAACGGCGCCAACCCGGTCAGTCCCGGCGATGCGTGGGCTCCCGGTAGCGGCAGCACAGGCTCAACCGGCTCCCCCGGTGCCGGTGGTGGTGGCGGCGGTGGCGGTGGCTTCGGGCCGCCGGGGAACTAGCCAGATGATCGTCATCGAGGATCTGTGCAAGGTCTACCACGGTGGCTTCGGCGCCGACACCGTCGCGCTCGACGGCATCTCGCTGACCGTCGAGGACGGCGAGTGCGTCGCGATCATGGGGCCCTCAGGCTCGGGCAAGAGCACGCTGCTCAATCTGATTGGGGGGCTGGATCGGCCGACGAATGGCACTGTCAGCATCGCGGGCGAGCGCGTTGACGAGCTGTCCGACCGCAAACTGGCGGCTTGGCGCGCCCGGCATATCGGTTTTGTCTTCCAGCTCTACAACCTGCTG
>PMKB01000159.1 GCA_003157595.1 Solirubrobacterales bacterium | reverse complement strand
GAGCCGGCCCTGGGCGGCCTGCTGCATCGGCGGTCCGAACAGCACGTAGCGGTCCTTGCCCGCCGCCTTCGCCTCGTACAGGGCCAGGTCGGCGTCCCGCAGCAGGTCTGCTGCGCTGCCCCGCTCTCCTTCGGCGATGCCGATGCTCGCGTGCACGCTGAGCGCTATCCGGGGCGGCCCGTCGAGCGTGAACGGCTGGGTCAGCGCGGCTCGGATCCGCTCGGCGATCACGTCCGGACCCATCGCCAGCGGATCCCCTTCGGCCAGCACCACGAACTCGTCGCCACCGAGGCGGCCCACGGTGTCGCTATCGCGTAGCACGCTTCGAAGTCGCGCCGCGATCTCGCGCAGCGTCTCGTCCCCAACCTGGTGGCCGAAGACGTCGTTGATCTGCTTGAAGCCGTCGATGTCCATGAACAGCGCGGTGACCGGGCTGTCGAACCGTCGCCCGCGGGCGAGCAACTGCGTGGCCCGGTCGAGCACGAGGGTCCGATTCGGCAGACCCGTCAGTGGATCGTGCACAGCGAGGTATGCCAACTCGTCGGTCTTCTCCGCGACCAGCCCCCACGCCCGCTGGCGCGAGCGCACGAGAACCACGTAGAGCATGAAGATCAGCAGCGTGACAAGCGCGCCGGAGCCGAGCACCACCAGCCCCTGCGCACCGGCCAAGGGGCCGTTGACCGTCCCGGTCGTGACCACCAGCCAACCGCCAACGAGTGCGGTCCGCGCGCGATAGCCGGACGCGGCACCGGCCTTGGCACCCACCCCCGCGTGTGCAATCAACTGTGGCGTGCCACCCGTGTTGACGTGATAGAGCGACAGCGACAGCGACCCCTTGCTGGCCAGCAGCGAGTTCAGCAGCGCCCCGGCATCGAAGGTCGCAGCGACGAAGCCGCTAACCGCTGCCCGGCGCTCCGCTACCGTCGCCAGTGGCGCACCGCGGCGATAGACGGCCACGCCGATCCCGGCGAGCGAGACTTTCCCCAGGCCGCCAACCGAGACGACAACGGCCGAGTCGGTGTCGGCCGCCGTGCGCATCAGGGTCGCATACGGCGATCGGCCGAGGATCGGCAGCACGAGCGCGCAATAGTCCAGCAGCACCGGAAACACCTTGGGGGCGAAGTTGCCGCCAACCGCGGCCCGCGTCAGGCAGTAGACCGCGCGATGCCCCGGCGGCACGATCTGAAACTTGCCGCCGATCAGCGCACGAAACGCCGGATCGGCTTCGACCGACCGCCGGTAGGCGCCCAGCGCAGCCGCCGGGACGGGCTGGATCAGGGCCGCGGCGACGTCCCGAGTCAGCGGTGCATTGGCCTGCTCGAGCAGCGTGTACCACTGCTGGAAGCGCGTCTCGCCGGCGCTCGGCTCCATCGTCGCGATCCCCCGCATCGTGCTGGTCAGGTCGAGGTTGGCGCGCAGCTGCGAGTCGACCGCGGTGCTCAGGTAGGCGGCCGTCGATGAGAACGACTTCTTGTTGGCGCGCTGCAGGCTTGAGTGCCACTCGGCGGCCACCAGAGCCGACGCGGCGAGACCGAACACGAGGATCAGCACACCGATTATGCCCGCGCGGGTGCGACCCAGCCGGCGCCGCCCATGGGCGGCACGGGGCTCCGGGGGGCCGTGCGCCGAGTGTCCCGGCGCGTTCACCGCTGGCCGACTCCCATGACAAGACCAATATCGCCCGTACGCCGGTACACCTTGAGCGCCGCGGCGCCGCGGGCCGGATGCCGGCGCGCCGCCACGAGGCCGCTGCAGCGCACTTTTCGAGCGCGGCTACTCCGCGGGACGCTTGAAGATCTGCGTCGTTGCGATCGGCACGCCGGCGGTCTGGTAGCCCTGCGCCGGTGCCACCGCCGTGCGTTCGACGACGCTGCTGACGAGCTCCCAACCTTCGCTGCCGAGCTCGTTCAGCAGCTCGAACCCAAGCAGCGAGGCCTGCGTGCCGTCGTATGTGCGCGTCTCGGCCGCCGTCGCCCCCGGGCGAAAGATGTGAAACGAGGCCTCCAGGCGCCAGACGTCGGAGACGTCGTCCGGCGGCGTGGCCGTCATCGCCCAGGAAAGAACAAGATATTCCCAGCGCGTGCTCACCGCAGCAGCAGGAGCAGATGTGCATTGGTCGTGTCTTCGTGCGGCTCTGCGACCGGCTCGGCCACGGGCCGGGCGGCCGCGGGCGCGGGTGCGACCGCCGGCACCGGCTGAAGCGTCGGCGCCTGCGAGGGCTGATCAGCGGACAGCTGCGCCTTGATCAGTCCGGCGGGGTCCTGCCGACCCCTCCAGGCGGCACGCGCGATCCGCAAGGTCGGTATCCACGACACGCCACGCAGCCTACTGCAAAGCCCGCCCGCCGCCGGTCGCTGCGCAGCGCGGGCGCGGCCCGTCGCCTGGACGAGCCCGGCTGCTAGATGTAATACATGACGCCACCCTCGCGCGCCTCGCGCTCGATCACCTCGGCGATCGTGGTGGCGGCGAGCACGGCTCGAGCGGCATCGGCGGCCTGGGCGAAGACACCGCTCGCGCCCGCCCCGAGCGGTCCGTCGAGCAGCTCCACCACCTCGAGGACCGAAATCGTCTCGGGCGCTCGCGCGAATGTGTAGCCGCCCT
>PMKB01000039.1 GCA_003157595.1 Solirubrobacterales bacterium | reverse complement strand
GGCGTTCATGCCGTGCTCGGCCGCCGACACCCAGTAGGCGTCGATCGCCTTGGCCGCGCCCGGGTCGGCCTCGCCTCGCCAGTTCAGCAGGAAGCTCTCGGCGATCGATTGCGCGCCGTCGATCTGCGACTGCGTGGCGGCCGGCGCGCCGGCGTCGCGTGCCGACTGGGCGACGAACGAGAGCGTGGCGGACGAGAGGCGGGCGAGATCCTGGCGGGCCTGCGCCTCGTCGATGTCGATCAGCTGGCCGAGCCCCCATTGCGTGGCGAGCATCGCCAGCCCGGCCTGCACGTCCACGCGCACGTCGCCGCTGCGAACGTTGCGCACATCCGACGACGCCGCCCGGCCAAGGCCCGGCTCGAAGCTGTCGTCCACCAGCAGGCCCCAGACCTGTTCGTAGGGGACTGCGCCGACGAGCTCCTCGATGTCGACGCCGCGATAGCGGAGCGCGCCGCCGTCGCGGTCGGGCTCGGCGATCTGCGTGGCGAATGCGACAACCCCTTCGAGACCCGACTGGACTTCGCTCATCTGACCCACTTTCTGCCGACGGCGTCCGGGACGGACGTGATCAACGCTAACCGGTCGTAAGCCTTGCGCAAATCCGCCGCCGGTAGGCTCCTGGCGGCGATGAGCGACGAGTTGATGTTTCGTGCCCCGGGCGAGCTGGCCGCGCTGGTGCGCGCCGGCGAGCTGTCGGCCGGCGAGCTGGTCGGCGAATCACTGGCGCGGATCGACGCTCTGGACCCGCGCCTTGGCGCCTTCGTGCAGGTGGACCACGAGGGTGCGCTGCGCGCGGCGGCCGAGATTGCGCCCGGCGATCAGCGTCCGTTTGCCGGCGTGCCGATCGCGATCAAGAACAACCGGGCGGTGTCCGGTCTGCGGCTGACCCAGGGCTGCGCGCTGATGCGCGACTTCGTAGCGGCCTACGACCACAGCGTCGTGCGCCGGCTGCGGGCGGCGGGCTTCGTGATCGTCGGCACGACGAAGCTGCCCGAGTACGGCATCCTGCCCGTCACCGAGCCGCGCGTGCACGGCGTCGCGCGCAACCCGTGGGACCCCTCGCGCACCCCGGGCGGCTCCTCGGGCGGGTCGGCGGCCGCGCTCGCCGCGGGCATGGTGCCGATCGCCCACGGCAACGACGGCGGCGGCTCGCTGCGGATTCCGGCGGCCTGCTGCGGCCTGGTCGGTCTGAAGGCGCAGCGCCACCGCGTCTCGGCCGCACCGGACCTCGGTGCCTCCCCGCTGGTGCTCGACGGCGTGCTCACACGCACGGTTGCCGACACCGCCGCGCTGCTGGACCTGATCGCCGGCTATGAGACCGGCGACGCGGCGTGGATCCCCGCGCCGCCGGAGCCGTTCGCGGTGAGCGCCGCGCGCGCCCCGCGCGGTCTGCGGATCGCCTTCACGAAACTGCCGCCGATTCCAGACGCCCCCGTCGATCCGGTGTGCGCCGCCGCCGTCGATCGCGCCGCGGCGCTGGCCGAGCAGCTCGGCCACGTCGTCGAGGAGGTGAGCCCGCCCTGGCAGAGCGACGACCTCGCCGATCTGTTCGGCGACTACTTCGCGGCGCAGGTCGCGCTGGGGATCCGCTTCTCGGCGATGAACGCCGGCCGCGCGGAGCCGGCCGCGCAGGACATGGAGCCGATGAGCTGGGCGCTGTGGGAGCGCTGCCGGGGCATCGACGCCGTCCGCTTCCAGCTGCTACAGACCCAGCTTCAGGCCCGCATGCGGGTGCTCATCGCGTTCCTTGACCCCTACGACGCGCTGCTCACGCCAGCGCTCGCCCAGCGCCCGCTCGAGCTTGGGTCCCTCGACACGGCTGCGGCGGACCCGCTCGAGACCTTCAGGCGCTCCGGGTACTTCACGCCGTTCACGCCGGTCTTCAACACGAGCGGGCAACCGGCGATCGCGCTGCCGCTGTTCGAAGGCGACGATGGCCTTCCGCTGGGCGTGCAGCTGGTCGGGCGTCCGGCCGGCGAGGGCCCGCTGCTGGCGCTGGCGGCGGCGCTGGAGCAGGCGGCGCCGCCGATTCCGCGCCGGCCGCTGGTCAGCTGACGCCGAGCACCGAGGCCATCGGCGCCGCCGATTCCGCGCCGGCCGCTGGTCAGCTGACGCCGAGCACCGAGGCCATCGCGCGCGGGCGCACGCCGAGCCGCTGCGCGTCCTGGGTGCCGCCGGCGGAAAGCATCGAGACCTCCATCAGCTCGGCCTCGTCCCAGGTCGCGAACGCGCGCTGCCCCATCAGTCGCTCGGTCAGCGCCAGCGTGGCGGAAACGACCGGGATCGGAACGTGCAGCAGGGCGCGCCGCTTGCCGAGCGAGCGCAGGGCGAGGCGGACGATCTGCTCGTGCGTCAGGACGTCGGGGCCCGCGAGCTCGTAGCGGGCGTTGCCCGCCGGCTGCGCGAGCGCGCTCATCACGCAGTCGGCGACGTCCGAGACCCAGATCGGCGCGAACTGCGCGCGGCCGCGACCGGAGAACGGCATCACGGCGGGGATCAGCGCGAGCCGCCCCAGCAGCGTCAGGTAGGCCTCGCCCGGCGCGTAGATGATCGACGGCGCAAGGATGATCGAGGGGATCTCGCTGGCGCTCACCGCCTCCTCGGCCAGCGCCTTCGCCCGCAGCAGTCGGGCGCGGCTCTGGGTGCCCGCCCCGAGCGCGCTGAAGAACACGAAGCGCTCGGCGCCGGCGCGGCTCGCGGCGTCGACGAGACGCCACGTGGCGATCCCCGAGAGCTCCTCGATCGAGCCCTGCGGCTGGTCGCGGATCGTCGCGGCCAGGTGGATCACGGTGTCGACGCCGCGCAGGGCGTTGCGGAACGAAGGCGGGTCGGCGAGGTCCCCGAGCGCGATCTGGACGCGGACGCGGTCCTCGCCTAGCCGGCGCGGGTCGCGCACCAGACAGCGAAGCGGGACGCCGGCTGCGATCAGGCGCCTACGCAGGGCGCTGCCGACCAAGCCGCTGGCGCCGGTGAGCAGCAGCATGCACCCAGCCTACCCAGCCGCGCGGCGATCAGGCCCGTAATATTCGCTCCCCCGCCCTCGAAGACAGGAATCAGAAACAGATGGCCTATGTGATCGCCGAGCCGTGCATCGGGACTAAGGACAACTCGTGTGTCGAGGTCTGCCCGGTCGACTGCATCCACCCGACGCCCGAGGAGACCGGCTACGCCGAGGTCGAGATGCTCTACATAGATCCGGACGAGTGCATCGACTGCGACGCATGTGTCGAAGCCTGCCCCGTGGACGCCTGCTTCGCGGAGGACCAGCTGCCGGACGAGTGGACCAAGTACATCGAGATCAACGCCGCGTACTACAAGAACGGCTGAGATCGGCGCCGGCGCGATCCTCGCGTCGCCGTGAGAACAAGATCGACGGCCGCTGCGCGCAGGCGTTCCCGGCGGATGGCCGCCTGACCGTGTGCGGGCCCGCCTGCGGCCAACGCGTGTGTGTGCGGGCCGGCCCCCCCCTCGGGCGAGCCGCGGCGGCTCCCGCGACGGCGCGACCCGCGGCGGCTCCCGCGACGGCGCCCCGCCGCTCAGAGCGAGGCCGGCGCCGCCTGCTCGCCGACCGGGGTCTGAACCGCGGTGCAGAAGGCGCAGCGCCGGGCCGCCTTGGGGATCTCCGAGAGGCACTCGGGGCACGCCCGCGTGTCGGACCCGGGGTCCGGCTGACCGGCGGCGCGGCGCGCCGCCATCGCGTTCACAGGCTTGACCACGAAGAAGAAGATCGCCGCGGCGACGGAGACGAAGGCGATCAGCGCGTTGATGAAGTCGCCGTAGAGGAACCTGCTGCTGTTGAGCGTGAACGACAGCGCGCCGAAGTCCGGCTTGCCGAAGATCAGCGCGATGATCGGAGTCAGCAGGTCGGTCACGAGCGCCTTCACGACCGTGCCGAAGGCGATTCCGAGCACGATCGCCACCGCCAAGTCGATCACGTTTCCCTGGAACAGGAAGGTCTTGAAATCCTTCAGCAGTCCACGCATGGCCGCAGCCTATCCCCTCGCCTGAGGACGGGGGAATTTCTTCGTCTCTACTGGGTCGATGAGAGAATCCACAGGCCGAGGCTCGTGAATGCGACCATGACGGTCAGCATCCAGTACTGCGAGCGGGTCGCGTCGCGGGCGCGGTGGTAGAGCGTCAGCGCCCGGTCGTGGGCGAGCGTGAGGCCGCCGACGTGGCCGGCGATCAGCGCTCCGACCTGCACGTACCAGACGACGTTCCCGGTGACGATCGCCAGATTCGGCTGGAAGTTCGCGGTGCCGAAGATGTTCGCGCCGGTCCCGAGCGGGTCCGACACCAGGTAGATCATCGACTGGCCGGAGAAGGCCAGCAGCGAAAAGTAGTGCGCGATGACGTAGGCGATCGAGATCGGCAGCAGCGTGTGGGCGAAGCGCCGCGCGAGGTCGCTCGCCTGGTAGCCGGCGCCGATCGAGCGCATGCCGAGTGTGCCGAGACGGTAGAGGCCGCCGACGATCGCCACCATCGCGATCAGGCCGAGCGTGTAGGAGTACTCCGTCGCTGCATTCGCGCTCGACACGCCGAGGCTCGTGAACAGGCTGTAGAGGTGGGGGAAGAGGCTGATCCACACCGTTCCGTTCGAGAGGCCGTCAAAGCTCGTCGAGCCGATCATCACCGCGATCAGGGCGATCGTCCCGGGCATCAGCTCGAGCGCGACAGCGCCGACGAACGGTGCGCGCCGCCAGACCCGGCCGTCCGCCCACCGCAGCGGCGCCATCAGCCCGAACAGGCCGAAATAGACCGCGAAGGCGTCGCCGCGCGCCGTCCACGTCTCGATCCCGTAGAGGCTCATCGCGACCAGCTGGACCGCCGCGTAGCCGAGCGCGAGGAACGCCAGCAGGCGCGGCTCGACGCGCTGCGCCGGGTTGTCGACCAGCTCGAGCC
Organism: Solirubrobacterales bacterium; assembly: GCA_003157595.1. GTDB lineage: Bacteria > Actinomycetota > Thermoleophilia > Solirubrobacterales > Solirubrobacteraceae > Palsa-513. The sequence continues at coordinate 20,084 of PMKB01000039.1, read as the reverse complement.
AGGCGAAGCAGAGGATGCCGAACGCGGCCGGCCAGCGACCGAGCCAGGCCGGGTAGGGCAGCGGCTCCGCTGCGGGCGCCCCGCGCCGCAACCGCTGCGCGCCCCAGGCACTCGCGCGGGCGACCGCGCGCCACGGGTTGAACGGCCGGAAGGCGTCGCCGAACAGGACCGAGGCGAGCGCCAGGCCGACCCAGAAGACCACGTAGATCAAGGTCGGGGCGATGTTCGCGGTGACGAGCTGCGCGCCGGCGATGCCGGCGTAGACGATCAGCACGAACAGTGCGACGCCGATCGCGCCGCACGCCGGGTCAAGCCAGCGCGGGTAGCGCAGCCAGGCGCGATCGTGGCGCTGATCGAGCCGCGGCAGGGGCCAGAGCGTCGCCAGGGCGACGAACGACACGACCAGCACGATCGCCGTGGCCCAGGCGAACAGCCATTCCGGGATCGGCAGGTCGGTGACGAGCTGGATGCCGTGCGCCGCCGCGGCGGCCGGAACCGTCAGGCCGGCCAGCACGCCGCCGAGCGTGCCGCATGCGACGCGGGCGGTCACGCTCCGACGCCCCCGCCGGCGGCGCGTCACGCTCGGTGTTCCCGGCCGCGCGCTCGGATCACGCAGGCTACCCCGCCATTGGCAGCGCCATCCCGACCGGCGCCGGAGCGCTCGGCCTGGGTGGCGGGGCGAGCGCGATCAGTCCGCGGGCCGCGTGACGGATCGCCTGCGAGGCAGGGTCGTCCGGGTTCTCGACGACCAGCGGCACGCCCGCGTCGGACGCCGCGCGCAGCGGCATCGTCAGCGGCACGCGACCGAGCAGCGGCACGTCCAGCTCGTCGGCGAGCGCCTGTCCGCCACCCTCGCCGAAGATCGCGTAGCGCTCCCCGTCCGGTGTGACGAAGCCGGCCATGTTCTCGATCACGCCGGAGATCTCGAGCGAGACCTTGTGGGCCATCTCCGCGGCGCGACGCGCGACGCGCTGGGCGGCCGGCTGGGGTGTCGTGACGATCACGAAGGAGGCCTGCGGCAGCAGCTGTGCGAGGGTCATCGAGACATCGCCGGTGCCCGGCGGAAGGTCGATCAGCAGGAAGTCCAGCGCGCCCCACTCGACATCCTCGAGGAACTGCTTGAGCGCCTTGTGCAGCATCGGCCCGCGCCAGACGACGGCGGAGTCCTCCGGCACGAAGAAGCCGATCGACATCACGGCGATGCCGTTCGCATCCAGCGGGATGATCTTGCGCTCGGCCGAGACCGCCGGGCGCTCGGCGGCGAGGCCGAGCATTCGCGGGATCGAGTAGCCCCAGACGTCGGCGTCGAGCACGCCCACGCGGCGTCCCTCGCCGGCCAGCGCGGCGGCGAGGTTGGCGGTCAGCGTCGACTTGCCGACGCCGCCTTTGCCCGATCCGACGCAGACGACGTTCTCGACGAGCGCGAGCGCGCCCGCGGGCAGGTCGTTGCGTCCGAGCGTCCGCTGCAGCGCCGACTTCTGCTCGTCGCTGAGCACATCGAAGTCGACGTTGACCGAGCGGACCCCATCGAGGCCCATCACGGCGTCGCGCACGCTGCTCTGGAAGTGCCCGCGAATCGGGCACCCGGCGGTGGTCAGCGAGACCGTCACCGACACCTCGCCGTCGGCGCCCAGCTCGATCCGCCGGATCATGTCGAGCTCGACGATCGAGCGGTGCAGCTCGGGGTCGATCACGACCTCGAGCGCCTTGCGGATCTCCTCGACGGTGGGCATCGCACCTATTCTCGCAAACGCGCGCGGCGGAGCGTTGCGCAACGCCGCCGCGGCAGCCGTCGAGGCGCCGGATGGTCTCAGCGCGTCGTCCTGCGCGAAGGGTGCCAGCGCCCGGGCGCCGCGGTTCCGGCCGCGCGCCGGGGGTCCGCCCGAGCGCCGTGGCCGGAGCGCTTTAGAACGGCTTTCACAATGAGGGCCCACCCGGATTCGGCCCGGATTGCGGCGTTGGATCGTCACCCGGCACCTTGCAGGTACCGCCGGTACCTGCTTCGGCACCGTGCGCCGCCCAACTTGCCCCCGGACCGCCCCGGGCCCACCCTCATTGTGAAAGACGTTCTTAGGGGATCGCGCGCATGCGGTTGTTGCGCGGGTTGTGCTCGAGCTCGGCGAGGCCGAGCGCCTCGAGCAGCGGCGGCATGTACATGCCAAAGCGCCCGCGCAGCCCCTTCTTCAGGCCGTAGAACCCGCCGAGCGGATTGCTCTCAGAGCGGGCCCATGCTTCCACCGTGCCCTCCGGCGCCGGCTTCTGCTCGTCGGCGCTGCCGAGCGAGATCCAGTCTCCGTGCGCCAGGAGCATGGCTTGAAGATCCTCGATCGCGCGCAGCCGGTAGGCGAGCGTCGTCTTCCCGACCACGCAGACCAGAGCCGGCGGGTCGGCTCCCTCGTCGCGATACATCTGGTACTCCGACGTGCCGGGCGGTGTGCGCAGGACCCACGGATCTTCACGCGTGCCGGTGCCCGTGGCGGTGGTCATGCTCGCCTCCTGTGTTCGGCTGACGGGAACACGCGCTCGATCAGAGGTCGAGCTTGGTGGGGACCTCGAAGATCTCGACCGAGGCGCGCCGGCCCATCCCGCCCGGGTTCGGCGGGTCCATCGCGCTCAGCGTCGCGTCGCCCTGGCGCAGGTCTTCCTCGGTGTCGAACAGGGTGATGGCCAGCACCTTGCCGTCCTCGGGCCGGTGAAGCAGCAGCAGGCCGACCGCCGGCACACCCTCGGGCGGCCCCCCGGCCGCCGACTGCCTGCCGATCTCCTCCACCATCGCCCGCACCTGGTCGGGGTCTCCGCCTTCGAACGTCGCCACTCGCGCGTGCATCGCCTAGCCTCCTCCGGTTGACCGCCGCGATGGTAGCGCCAGGCCGACGTCGGGGGTCTGTCAGCCCGCGACGACGCGGCGGAACAGAAACACGCAGATCGCCGCCACGATGAGCACCAGAATCGGCACTGTCGCGCCGATCACGCCGACGGCGGCGAGCACGAGCCCGACGACGCCGACCACGCCGGCGACGCCGCCGCCGACGGCGAGCCGGTAGGCGCGTTGCTCGCGAACCCGGCGCGGGGTGTAGTTGCCGCGCTTCTGCAGATCGGCCACGCTTCGAGCATAGCGCTCGCCGGTGGCGGCCCGGCCAGATCGAGGCGACGCTCGGCTGGTGTGCTCGCTCTGCTGCTTCCCCACGACGAGGCTGGCAGCGGCCGCGCGGCGCCTAACGCCACCAATGCCGGCGGGGGTGAGGGCGAAGCCCGCAGGCTTTCGGCCTCAGAGCCCTTTTAAAGACCTCCGGGACGCCTCTTGCGAGACGCCCCGGAAGTCGAGGGAGGAGAGGGTCCTACCTGCCGACGGGTTATGAGGCCGGCAGACCTACCCGGATCCGGTCTCTCCAACCGGGCGGGGGAAACTTGGAGGAAGCTTTAAGACGGTTTCGGCACCTTTGGACGAATCCTTGAGGACCGAACCATCGAAACCTGGGGCCGGAGTCTCGAGGCGACGCTCGGACGGCTCGACGTCAGATGCTGCGTCGCTTGACGAACTCGCTCGACGCGCTGCTCGCGCGTCGAGGCGACCGCGCACTCGGCGATCCGCCGGGTGCGGGCAACGCTGCCTCTGATCGTGCCTTCGGACCTCATCTCAAGCCTCTTCGCTCCAGGAGTTGCAGCGTGTTACGCCCAACTCAACATCAACTCAATGCCAACTCAACAAAGTATAGCGGCCAACGTCTGCTTGTCCAGGCCGCTTGCAAGATTGTAACATTCGCGCCGGTGAAACCGCGGAAACGCCGTGTCTTAGGGCTTCCGGCCGACGTTACTTTGTGACAAACGGGACAGCCGTGCGGGCGATCCAGGCGTCTGGATCGACCAGTTCGGCCAGCGACGGCAGCGCGTGGGGGGCGCTCCAGACGCGATTGAGCCCCTCGATGCCGGCGCGCTCCACGACGGCGTCACAGAACCGCTTGCCGTCGCGATACTGACGCAGCTTCAGCTCGAACCCGAGCACCCGCTCAAGCAGGCGCATCGGCCCCGAGCGGTCCACACGGCGACGTTCGAGCGCCGCGCGCAACTGTGCCTGCGACGGGATCACCTCGGCCCCGACGGCATCCATCACGTGCTCGGCGTGGCCTTCGATCACCGCCATCGTGGCCTGGATGCGATCGACCAGGACGCGCCGCTCGCGCCCGATCACGAGCGTCACCAGCTCGCCGCGGCGCAGCGACTCGATCAATCCGCGCAGATCGTCGGTGCTCGGCAGCCGCAGCCCCGAAACGGGATCGATCCGCACCTCGAGCGTGTCCACCACCTCGCGCACCAGCGACGCCAGGTGCAGCCGCAGCCACGGCACCGAGCCGAACTGGACCGCGTGGGTCATCTCGTGCAGCGTGACCCAGTGCAGCAGCTGCTCGCCGTCGACCTCCAGCCGTGCGGCGGCGGAGCCGAGGTTCGGGCCGACCAGCAGCAGGCGCGGCGCGCCGGTCGAATCGAGCAGGGGCATGTCGTACTGGCCCAGCACGCGCTGGGCGAGAAAGCCCGTCAGGCCGCCGACCTGGGCGGAGAACAGGGCGCGCGTCAGGGCTCGCGTCGGGCGCCCGAGCACGCCCATGCCGCCGCCGACGCGGGAGCCGACGCGGTCGAGCACCGGCCGCATCGACCGCATGTTCGCCTCGATCCACTGCTGGCGCGAGACCATCTCCGGAACCGGCAGCTCGGACATCGGCTCAAGCCGGGTGTAGGCCAGCACGCGCTGGCGGGAGTCCGACGCGATCGCCGCCAGGTCGCCGCTGGGCGAGGCCGCGCTGCCGCCCTGGCCGCCGATCGTCTCGGCGATGCGCCGGACGAGATTCCAGTCGATCACGACACTGATGATGGCAGCGTTGCAAGCTCGGCGAGCCCGGCGGCGCTGCGCGCCGCCACGACCGGCGAGTGCGAGACGAGATCGAGCGGCGCTCCGAGCGGCTCCGCGCAGGCCGTGAACGCCACCAGTCCGCCGCTCTCGCGCACGATCAGCTGAGCCGCCGCGACGTCGACGGAGCGGCAGCGCCCAAGCGTCGCCATCCCGTCCACGCGCCCGGCCGCGACCTGGCACAGCGAGAAGGCCATTGAGCCGAACACGCGCACGCGGTGGGCGATCGGCTCAAGCGCCTCCACGGCGGCGGCGATCCGGTCGGGGTGGGCCGCCTCGATCGCGACCAGCTCGAGGCGTCCCGCGCGAGTGCGCCGCTCGCCGCCCTCGACCGCCAGCGCCACGCCGCCGAGAAACGCGCCGCCCCCGCGCCACGCCGTCCAGACCTCGTCGCCACTCAGGTCGCAGACGTAGCCGAAGCAGACGTCGGCCATCGTCTCACCGTCGGCGACGGCGATCGACACGGCGTGCGGCGAGAGCCCTCGCTTGGCGTTCATCGAGCCGTCGATCGGGTCGATCACGACACGCAGCGGGCCGCCGCCGAAGTCCACCTCGCCGCGCTCCTCGGAGATCGCGGTGAAGTCGGTGCCGGCGGCGTGGACAGCGGCCAGCTCGGCGAAGATCAGCTCCTCGGCGGCCTGGTCGATCACCAGCGTGCGGTCGCCCCCCTCGCCGCGCCCGACGACGACGGCGCGCTCGGAGGTGCCCGGGTGCGCCGCCAGCATCGCGCGCAACCCAACCGCGATCCGCTCGCACACCGCGAGCCAGTCAGGCTCCTGCGCGGTGGCCATCATGCCGCCATATCCTAGGTGCATGGCGAGTGCGCTCGACGGCCGGACCGACGCCCAGCGCGACGCGGCCCCGTATCGCGGCTCCGCGCTCGACGGCCTGACCGACGCCCAGCGCGACGCGGTCACCCATCGCGGCTCGCCGCTGCTGGTGATCGGCGGCCCCGGCACCGGCAAGACCGAGGTCCTCGTGCGCCGTCTGGTCTGGCTCGCCGACGGCGGCCTGGAACCCCACACCGCGCTCGTGCTGAGCGCCCGCCAGGGCCTGCGCGAGCGGATCGAGCTCGCGCTGGCGCGAGCGCACGAGGAGCTGGCCGTCTACTCGGTGGCGGAGTTCTGCGTCTCGCTGCTCTCCTCGCAGGCGCGCCACGCCGGCATCGACCCGTTCGTCGAGGTGCTCGGCCCCGGCGACCGCCTCGCCATGCTGCTCGATCGCGCCGGCGAGCTCGAGCTGCACCACCACGACTTTCGCGGACGCCCGCTGGCGCTGTTCGCCGGCTTCGTGCGCCGGATCGACCAGTACAAGGCGGAGCTGATCGATGCCGAGCGCTACGGCGCCTGGGCGGCCACGATCGAGGGGGATGCGGGAGCGCGCGGACGCGAGTTCGCCGCCGTGATGGCGGCGCACGACCGGATGCTCGAGCAGCTCGGCGTGTTTGACGACGGCGGCGTGCTGGCCGCCTGCGTCGCCCTGCTGCGGGGCGAGCGCGAGCTGCGCGAGCGGATCGCCGGCCGCTACCCGGCGCTGCTGGTCGACGACTGGCAGGAGCTCTCCTACGGGGAGCGCGAGCTGGTCGGCGCCCTCGAGCTGGGCGGCAGCGCGCTCAGCGCGGCCGGTGACGACGACCAGGCGGTCGGGCGCGGGCGCAGCGCCGGCGCCGCCAACCTGCTGCGCTTCGGGGAGCGCCGCCACGGCGCGTCGGTCGTGTCGCTGTCGCAGAGCTTCCGCTGTCCCCAGCGCGTGCTCGACGCGGCGCACGCGGTCGTGGCGGGCGTCGAGCCGCGAATCGGCAAGGACCTGCGCGGCGGCGTCGGCGGCGAAGTGCACTTCTGGCGGGCGGCGAACGAGCGGGCGCAAGCGCAGCGCGTCGCCGCAGAGCTCGATCGGCTGACCACCCGCGAAGGCGTGGCGCCGGAGCGCTGTGCGGTGCTGGTGCGCTCGGTCGCGCAGGAGGGGCAGGCCGTCGCGGTGGCGCTCGCCGAGCGTGCCGTGGCCTGTCGGATCGTCGGCGCCGACGCCTTCTTCGACCGCGCCGAGGTTCGTGACGTGTTGGCCTGGCTGCGCCTGTTGATCGACCCGCGCGACGCTCCCGCGGCCGTCAGGGCCCTGGCGCGCCCGCCGATCGAGCTGCCGGCCGCCGACATAGCGCGCTGCGTGCAGATCGCGCGCCGCCGCGGCATCGACATGGTCGCAGCGGCGGTCGCGGCGACCGAATCACCCCAGCTGGCGCCCGAGGCGCGCGAGCGGATCGGCCACTTCCTTGCGGTCCAGCGCGCCGCCGCCGGAGCGCTCGAGAACACGCGCGCCGACCTCTTCGTGCACCGTCTGATCGACCGCCTCGGCCTGCGCCGCCAGCAGCTCTTCACAGCCCAGGCCGACGTTGTCGAGCGGCTGCTCAACCTGGCCAGGCTCGGCGACCTCGCCGGCGCCTACGAGCGCCGCGTGCCCGGCGCGAGCGCGCGCGAGTTCGCCCGCTACCTCGGCGTGCTGGCCGACGCCGGGCTGGGCGAGCAGGAGGCCGCACCGGCCGGGCGCGCGCGGGCGGTCGCGGTGATGTCGATCGAGTCGGCGGCCGGCGAGAGCTTCGACCACGTCTTCGTGCTCGGGCTGCACGCGACGCGGGCCGGCGGCGGCGCGCTGGGCGGCCGCTTCGCCCCCGGCGACGCAATCCCCGACGCGCTCGCCCCGGAGGACCTCCAGACGGCGAGTGCAGAGGAGCGCGCGCGGCGGCTGCTCTACGTGGCGATGACGCGCGCCCGCTCCACGCTCGTGCTGGCCTACGCGGCAAGCTCCCAGCGCCGCGCCGACCGCTCGCCCTCGCCGCTTGCCGAACAGGCGCGCGCCGCGCTCGGCGGCGAGTGGGAGTCGCGCGACGAGGAGCTGTTCGGCCCCGCCGAGGCGCTGCACTCGATCTTCAGCGAGCGCCGCGACGAGCTGCTCGCGACGGTTGCGCGCCTTGGCACGCGCCTGGGCGAGCTGCGTCTGGACACCGAGCTCGACGTCGCCCACGGCGTGGTTCGGTTCGTCGAGCTGGTCAAGCTGGCGTCGCTTCTGCAGCGGCGCGACAACGAGCCGGTCTCGGACTCGCTGACGGACATCAACGCGCGCCTGGGGGCGGCGCTCACGCCGCTGCAGCGCGAGGTCCTCTCCAGCTCGCCGCTGGACGAGCTGCTGCTCGGCACCGCGACCGACACTCGCGCGCGGGCGGCGGCGATGGCAGCCCGCGAGGAGCCCACGCTCGAGGCCTTCCTGCCGCGCCGCGGCGACGGCCTGGTGCTGTCGGCCTCCGACGTCGAGTCCTACCTGACCTGCCCGCTGCGCTACAAGTTCGCGCGCGTGCTGCGGATCCCGCGCGAGCCGACGCTCAACCAGCGCTTCGGCATCCTCGTGCACCAGGTGCTCGAGCGCTTCCACGGCACCGCCGGCGGCTCGGGCGAGGAGATGATGCGCCTACTGGATGTGGCCTGGCGCCGCGGCGGCTTCGCCGACTCCGACGAGGAGCGCCAGCTGCGCGAGAAGGCGCGCGTCGCGCTGACCCGCTACCACGAGCGCCTGGGCGAGCCGGGCGGCGAGCCGCGCTGGTTCGAGCGCTCGTTCAACTTCCCGCTCGGGCGCAACCACATCCGCGGCCGCGTCGACCGCATCGACGCGCTCGCCGGCGGCGGCTACGAGCTGATCGACTACAAGACCGGCGTGCCCCGGCGCGCCGAGCAGTTGCGAGACGATGTTCAGCTGGCGCTCTACGCGGTCGCGGCGCGCGAGGCCTGGCAGATCGAGGCGACCGAGCGCACCTACTACTACGTGCTCGACGACGAGCGCGTGCGCCTGGGCGTCGAGGATGGCGCGCCACGCTGGATCGAGGAGACGGTCGAGGAGGTCGCGGGCGCCATCATGGCGCAGTCGTTCGAGCCCACCCCCTCCTACGCGGTCTGCTCGATGTGCGAGTACCGGATCGCCTGCCCGGCCGCCGAGAAGTGACGCGCCCGCTCGGTGCCGAAGCTCAAGGGGTGGAGCTGTTCGGTCTGGTGCATGCACCAGACCGCGGGACGGCGCATGCGCCGTCCCGCCGATCGGCGCATGCGCCGATCGGAACTACGAATCGTCGTCGCTGCCGCGCTGGCGCAGGAAGCGCTGAAACTCGCGCGCGAGACGGTCGCCCGAGGGGATCTCCTCGGGCTCGTCCGCGCGCTCGTCCTGGGCGAGCTGCTCGAGGCGTTCGACGAAGGCCTGCACGTCGGGGTCGCTCTGGACCGCGAGTCCCACCTGGCGCTCGTAGTCCGCGGCCGCCACCTCCAGCTCGCTGCCGTCCACCGCGACGCCGACCAGCCCCTCGAGCTTGCGCACCAGCGCCAGCGCGGCCTTCGGGTTCGGAGCGGCGGCGACGTAGTGGGGGACGCTCGCCCACAGGCTTGCCGACGGGATGCCGCGCGCAGCGCAGCTGGCATGCAGCACGCCGACGATCCCGGTCGGCCCCTCGTAGCCGGTCCCGTGCAGGCCGAGGCGCTCGGTCAGGGCCTGGTCGGACGCCGAGCCGCTGATCTGGACCGGCAGGCTGTGCGGGACGTCGGCCAGCAGCGCGCCGAGCGAGACGACCAGCTGCACGCCGAGCGCCTCCACGAGGTCGGTGATCAGCGTCGTGAAGCTGCGCCAGCGCATCGACGGCTCAGGCCCGCCGAGCAGCACCAAATCGCGCGGCGCGCGGGGCACGCGGGCGGCGAAGACCTCGACCGACGGCCAGACGATCTCGCGCGTCTCACCGTCGATCAGCGAGACCTTCGGGCGCACCGTCTGGAAGTCGTAGAACTCCTCCGGGTCGATCTGGGCAAAGCGCGTGGCGCCGAGCGAGCTGCCGAGAAACGACAGCGCCGAGGAGGCGGCGTCGCCGGCGTCGTTCCAGCCGGTGAAGGCGCAGACCAGGGCCGGAGCCCTCAGGTTGTCGGGACGATGCTCCCAAATCAACGGCTGCATCCGCTTCACCGTACATGATGGGGCGATGGTGCCCGCCACCCTCGCCGCAGTGCCCACCGCCGCAACGCTCGCCACGCTGCGCCCCGGCGACGCGCTCGACGGCGTGTTTGCCTGCACGCGCAAGGAGCGCCTGGCGGCCCGCACCGGCGCCCCCTACCTGGCGCTCGAGCTGCGCGACGCCACCGGCAAGCTGCCGGCCCGCCTGTTCCGCGACGCCGACCTGCAGGGCGGTCGCTTCGAGGCCGGCGAGCTCGTGCGGGTCTCGGGCCGGGTCGTGCGCTTCCGCGAGCAGACGCAGATCGAGCTTTCGCGGATCGAGCGCGCCGGCGAGGGCGAGATCGACCCGACCGCGTTTCTGCCGGTCGCCTACCGCGATCTCGATGAGCTGGACGGCTTTCTCGAGCATCTTGCGCGCGAGGTCGCGGACCTCGGCTACCGGGCGCTGCTGGACGAGCTGCTCGCCGACGCGGCGTTTCGCGCGCAGTTCCGCCTGGCGGCCTGCACGCGCGCGGGCCACCATGCCTACCTGGGCGGCCTGCTCGAGCACACCGTCGCCGTCGCGACGCTGGCGCAGGAGCTGGCGCTCGGGCACCCGCGCCTGAACAGCGACCTGCTGATGTGCGCCGCGATCGTGCACGACATCGGCAAGACGCGCGAGTTCACCTACGGGGCGACGATCGCGTCAAGCGACGAGGGGCGGCTGCTCGGCCACGTCCAAATCGGGCTGCGGCTGCTGCGCGAGCGCGCCGGCGGGCGGCTCGACGAGACGCGACTGCTCGCGCTCGAGCACTGCGTGCTGTGCCACCACGGCGCCGACGCCGCGCCCGGCGGGCGGTTCGGGAGCGTCGAGGCGCTCGCGCTGTGCCGGCTGAACGCGCTCGATGGCGCCGTCAAGGGCGCGCTCGAGCACGGGCTCGACGCGCGCGGCTCGCGCTAGCGGTCCAGACGGCTTGCGCTACAGGCTGAACTCGCCGCGCGCGACGATCACCGCGGCGCCGCCGACCTCGATCCGCTCGATCCGCGCGCGCGAGCCGCTCACGCGCGCGTGCAGCTTCGACGGGCGCCCGATCTCGGCTCCCTGGGCGATCTCGATCTCCTCGCCGAACGCGACGAGACCATGGCGGGCGAGGTGCAGCGCGAGCGGGCCCGCGGCCGAGCCGCTCGCCGGATCCTCGTTGATGCCGATCGCGGGCGCGAACATCCGCGTCTTGAACTGGCGGCCGGCGCCGGCGAAGCAGCTGACGTTGAAGGGGCCGAGCGCGGCGAGCGCCTGGTGGTCGGGTGCGAGTGCAGCCACCGCGGCCTCGTCCGCGAGCATCACGTAGACGTTGTGCGGGCCGTTGACGTAGGCCTCGATCGGCAGCTCGGAGCGGGTGACGCCGAGCGCGTGCAGCAGCTGCGCCTGCGGTTCGAATGGCTCGAGCGTGGGGATCGGCTGCTGCATGCGGCCGAACACGGCGGCGCCGTGAGGGTCGCGCCGCAATGCGACAGCCACGATGCCGCGGGCGGTCTCGAGGCGGACCGTCTCGCGCTCACCGGCGAGCACGAACGCCGACCCGAGCACGGGGTGGCCGGCGAACGGCAGCTCGATCCCGGGCGTGAAGATCCGGATCCAGGCGTCGCCGCCCTGGCGCGCGGGCAGGACGAAAACGGTCTCCGACAGGTTCAGCTCGCGCGCGAGCCGCGCCATCATGCGCTCGTCGAAGGCGGTCCCGTCGGTGAAGACGGCGAGGCCGTTGCCCTGGAGCGGCGTGTCGGTGAAGACGTCGGCGATCACATACGGGTGGGGACGGGAAGTCATCCCGGTACTCCGCGCGTGGGGCCGGCGAGCGCCGGAGGATGGCGAGATCGCCGCGGTGTCATTGTGCTGCCTCCTTTGCGGTGAGCGCCTCGCGCTCCGCGCGCAGGCCGGCGAGGATCGTCTCGAGTCCGTTGCGGAAGTTCGCCTCGGCCGGCTCGCTCGCGAGCCGCCGGCTCAGCGAGCGGATCGTCGGCAGCGGCTGCTCCGGGCCGACCTCGATCGCGAAGCCCGCCAGCTCGGCGAGCGCGTAGCCACGGGCGTAGGTGAGGACGAGGCGGTAGGCGAAGATCGCCCGCGCCGGCGTGAAGCCGCCGCGGCGCAGGCCGGCGAGCACGTCCTCGATCGGCGCCAGCACGTTCGGCGTGCTCAGCACGCGCGAGGCGAGCAGCGCGAAGGCCGCTGGATGGCGGCGCGCGACCGCCCGCACGTCGCCGGCCAGCCCGCGCAGGGCGTCGGCCCAGTCCTCGTCGCGCCCGCGCGGCTCGATCTCCGCCGTCAGTCGGTCGGCGAGGCCCTCGAGCAGCGCGGCGCGGTCGGCGACGTGGCGGTACAGCGACATCGCCTCGACCCCCAGCTCGCGCCCGAGCGCTCGCATCGTCAGCGCGTCGGCGCCCTCGCGGTCAAGCAGCGCGAGGGCGGCGAGGATGATCGAGTCGCGCGACAGCTTCGCCGGGCGTCCGCGGCGGCGGCGCGGAGCGCTCGTCGTGCTGCGCCTGGGGGCGCTCTGGGTGGTGGTCTCGTTCATCTTCGGTGGTCGGGCGGCGCTGGGCGACACCGTAGCGTCCGACGCGTGATGGAAGCTCAACGGTCCTATGTCGATCGTCATGCTGATCACCGGAGCGATCCTTGGCGGCGCTCTCGCCAGCGCACTGCTGCTCGGGCGCGTGCGAACCGAGCGCGAGCTGCGCGCGGCCGCCCAGGCTTCCGGGGCCAGCCAGCGCGAGCTGCTCGAGGCCAGCCGGGTACAGCTGCGCGACGAGATGGCCGGCATCTCGGCCGCGGTGCTGGAGAAGACGGCCGAGTCGCTGACCCGCGAGCTGAGCGCACAGCACCGGCTCGAGAACGAGCGCGCGGCCGGTGAGATGGGCAAGCGCGCGGCCGAGCTGCGCGGCCTGGTCGAGCCGATGAAGGACAAGCTGGGGAAGGTGGAGAGCCAGATCGAATTGCTCGAGCGCGAGCGCCGCGAGGCGCAGGGGCAGCTTGGCGAGATGTTCAAGCAGCTCAACGAGGGCATTTCGGGGCTGCGCTCGGAGACCGGCAGCCTGGTCGGCGCGCTGCGGCGGCCGACGACGCGGGGCTCCTGGGGCGAGATCCAGCTGCGCAACGTGATCGAGATGGCCGGCATGGTCGAGCACTGCGACTTCACCGAGCAGACGACGATCGAGAGCGACGCCGGCCGGCTGCGCCCCGACGTGCTGGTCCGCCTGCCCGGCGGCAAGCTGATCGTCGTCGACTCGAAGGTGCCGCTGGACGCCTACCTGTCCGCGATGGAGGCCACGACCGACGAGGAGCGTGGCCTGCACCTCGCGCGCCACGCGCGCCAGACGCGCGACCACATCACCAAGCTGGCCTCGAAGGCCTACCAGTCGCAGCTCGATTCGAGCCCCGAGCTGGTCGTGATGTTCGTGCCCTCCGACGGCATCTACCACGCGGCGCTGAGTGAGGACCCGGCGCTAATCGAGTACGGCGTCGACCAGCAGGTCCTGCTGGCGACGCCGACGACGCTGATCGGCCTGCTGCGTGCGGTGCACTACGGCTGGAAGCAGGAGCTGATCGCCGCCTCGGCGCGCGAGATCGCCGAGACCGGCCGCGAGCTGCACAAGCGCATCGCGCGCTTCGTCGAGCCGCTGGCGCGGGTCGGGCGCCAGCTCGGCTCGGCGGTCACCGCCTACAACGAGGCGGTCGGCTCGTTCGAGTCGCGCGTAGTGCCGCAGCTGCGGCGGATCGAGGAGGCCGGCGCGACGTCCGGGCGCTCAGCCGAGCTGGCCGGGATCGAGGAGACCCCGCGGACGGTCACGGCGACGCTCGGTGAGCCCGCGCCGCTGGCCGAGCTGGCCGCCGCAGACGACGGCGCGGACCGGGTCCGCGCCGCTTAGCTACTCGCGTCAGTCGCTCGCTGCCGCTAGGACGCCGAGGCGTCCTCGTGCGTCGCGACCCCAGCCGGCACGGGAGGTGCGGTGGGAGGGGCGCCGGCGGGCGCTGCCGGCGCCGGCGCGGTGACCGGGGCGACGCTCATCGCATTCGCGACGGGCGGTGCAGCGGGCGGAGCAGCGGGCGGAGCCGACGTCAGTGACTGGTTCGAGTCGCCGCTCAGCGAGTCCTTGAAGCCGCGCATGCCTTCGCCGAGCGAGCGCCCGATCTCCGGCAGGCGCTTGGCGCCAAAGACCAGCAGGATGACCACGAGCAGCAGAAGGATGTGGAGAGGATTCTCAAGGCCCATGCGCGTACGATAGCGCAGGCCGAGGGCGGCCACGGCATCAGCATCGTGGCGTCGCGGCTCCGAGCAGGCCCACGCGGTGAGCGCGCGATACTTGGAGGCATGCGCGCCCAGCCGGCGATCCCCGAGCTCCTCGAACCGCTGCGCGCCGATCCGGCCGCCGCCGCGGTTCTGCTCGACATCGACGGGACGCTCGCGCCGATCGTGCGCCACGCCTCTGACGCGACGGTGCCCGAGCAGACGCGGATGCTGCTGATCGAGCTGGCGCGGCGCTACGGCACCGTCGCCTGCGTCAGCGGCCGCTCGGCGGCGGTCGCGCGCCAGATGGTCGCGATCGGCTCGATCGCCTACATCGGCAACCACGGCAGCGAGCTGCTGGCGCCGGGCTCGCGCGTAGCGACCGTCGATCCGGTGGTTGCCCGGTGGGCCGCGCGCGTGCACGAGTTCGCCGTGCGCGCGGACACCCCGGCGCTGGCGCAGCTGCGGATCCGCAGCGAGGACAAGGGGGCGATCGTCGCCTTCCACTGGCGCGGCGCTCCGGACGAGAGCGCGGCACTGGTGGCCGTCGCCGCGCTCGAGCTGGCCGCGCTGGACGCCGGCCTGGGGACCCATCGCGGTCGCAAGGTGCTGGAGATCCGGCCGCCGGTGCCGCTGGACAAAGGGCGGGGCGTGCGCTGGCTGCTGGCCGAGCGCCCGCCGCCAGCCGCCCTCTACGTCGGCGACGACGACACCGACGTGGACGCCTTCACCGGTCTGCGCGAGGTGGTGGGCGAGGGCGCGGTGTGCGTCGGCGTGCGCTCCGAGGAGACGCCGGCGGAGCTCGAGGCGGCGGCCGACGCGATGGTCGACGGCCCACGCGGAGTCCGCGAGCTGCTCGAGCTGCTGGCGAGCTAGTGCCGTTCGCCGACTTCGTCAAGACGACCGTGCTGCTGTCCGCCGCGGCGGCCACGACGCTGGCGGCGGTCACGCTGCTGAGCGCTCGCGCCGCCGGCGAGCCGGGCACCGCGACGATCGCGATCGGCTGGTGGGCCGTCGCTTGCCTGATCGGCGTCGCGATGGGGCGGCGCGCTGCGACGTCGCCGCCGATCGCGCGGCTCTTGGGCGGAGCCAAGGTCGTCCGCGCGCTGCCGCCGCAGCGTCCCGGGAGGATCCTGCTCGCCCGCCTGTGGCCGCTGCTGCTCTCGACGCTGGTCGCCGGCGGCCTGGCCCTGCTGTGGCCGCAGATCCCGGCGATCGCGACCGGCTTCGCGCTGATCTGGGCACTGGCCTGGCGCCAGCAGCACGGAGCGATCGTCGCGATCGAGCGCCGCGACGGCGTCCGCTTCCACGTCGATGAGACCTCGCCGCTGCGCCCGATCACGCTGAGCCGGACGCCGGGCTTCAAGGCCTATCTGCCGACCGAGCGGCGCAGCCCGGCATGACGGCGGTGCTGCTCGTCTCGCTCGGCTCGACCGCCGGACTGCGCTCCTCCGACGCGGAGCTGGCGGCGAGCCTCGAGCGCGCGGGGGCGGCCGTCACGATCGCTGCGGCATTGCCTCCGCGCTCGGTGCGCACGCTCGCGCTGACCGATCTGGTCTGGGCCCGCGCCGCTCGCGTGGCGGCGGCGGGAGCGATCTCGCGCGCGCGGCCCGACGCGGTCATCTACTCAACGATCACCGCCGCGCTGCTGGCGCCGGCGCGGGGCGCGATCCGCCTGGACGCGCTCAGCGTCGAGAATCGCCCCGGGCGCCACGGAGTCTGGCAGCGCCCGCGCGAGCGGCGGGTGCTGGGGCGCGCGCCGTTGCTCCTGCCGGTCAGCGACGGCGCGCTCGCCGGCGCCCCGGCCGGCATCGGCCGCGTCATCGTCGTGCCGATCGCCGTCGAGCGTTCGGGGCCGCCGCTCGAGGGGCGCGAGCGCGACATCGCCGCGATCACCTACGCCACCAATCCGGTCAAGAAGGGTCTCGACGTCGTGCTCAAAGCCTGGTCCGCCGCGCGGCGCGACGGCGAGGAGCTGCTGATCGCCGGGATCAGCACGTTGCCGCCGGCCGAGGGCGTGCGCCTGCTCGGCACGCTGGAGCGCGACGCCTACCGGGCGCTGCTGCGGCGCGCGCGCCTCTACATCGCCGCGTCGCGGCGCGAGGAGTACGGGATCGCCCAGCTCGAGGCGCTCGCCGACGGCGCGATGCTCGTGAGCACCGAGACGGCGCTCTCGTACCCTGCACTCGACATCGCGCGGGAGCTCGATCGTCGGCTGGTTGGGCCCGACCTAGCCGGCGCGATTCGCGTTGCGCTCGACGATCCGCGCGCCGGCTACGCGGCGGCCGCGGCACCGCTGCTCGGGCGCTTCGCGGCCGCGAGCGTCGATCGCATCGTCGCCGAGCAGGTGCTGCCGGCGCTCAGCGGCTCCGCTTGAGCTTGGCCTGAAGGGCCGGCCAGGGCAGCGTGTTTGCGACGTCGGCGGCGCGCAGCCAGGCGCGCCGCGCGGTCCAGACCCCGTAGCGCAGGACGTCGAACCCGCCGGGCGAGTGCGCGTCGGAGTTGATCACGATCCCGACCCCCGCGGCCGCCGCGGCACGCGCGTGCACCTCGCTGAGATCGCGCCGGTCCGGGCTTGCGTTGATCTCGATCAGCGTGCCGGCCTGCGCGCAGGCTGTGAACACGGCGTCGGTGTCGATCGCGTAAGGCGCACGGCGCTCGATCAGCCGGCCGCTCAGATGCCCGAGCGCGTCCACGTGGGGATGGCGGGCGGCGGCGATCACGCGCTCGGTCATCGCGTCCGAGTCCAGGCCGAAGGAGGTGTGGACGCTGGCGATCACCCAGTCGAGCTGCCCGAGCAGCTCGTCGTCGTAGTCAAGCGAGCCGTCCGGCAGGACGTTGACCTCGCTGCCGGCCAGCAGGCGGATCCCCCCGATCTGCGCCTCGGCCGCGCGGACCAGCGCGATCTGGCGGCGCAGCTGCTCGGGCGAGACGTCGTCGCCGAAGCCGTGCGTCGCCGAGTGGTCGGTGATCGCCAGGTATTCGTAGCCGCGGTCGCGCGCCGCCTGTGCCATCTCCTCGATGCTCGCGCGGCCATCCGACGCCGTCGTGTGGCAGTGCAGGTCGCCGCGGATGTCGCCCGGCGCCACGAGCACCGGCAGCGTCCCGGCGAGCGCCGCCTCCAGCTCGCCGCGGTTCTCGCGCAGCTCCGGCTCGATGTAGGGGAGGCCGAGCAGCTCGTAGAGCTCCGACTCCTGTGCGCAGACGCGCGTGGTCTGGGTCGCGTCGTCGAGCAGTCCGTATTCGGAGATGTGCAGGCCGGCGCGAACGGCGCGCTCGCGCAGCGCCGCGTTGTGCGCGGCCGAGCCGGTCATGTGCTGGAGCAGGTTGCCGAACTGCTCGGGCGCGAGCGCGCGCAGTTCGACGAGCATGCCGCTGTGCGTGCGCGCCCGGGCGGCGCTTTCGCTCGTGCGCGCCGCGCTTTCGATCAGCTCGAGCGCCGAGAGCCGATCGAGCAGCGCCGGACTGTCGAGCACGATGTCGAGATCCTTGACGCTCTCGGCCCGGCGCCGCGCGGAGCCGGCGAGCTCGACGCGGGCGGATGGATCGAGCGCGCGCAGCGCGTCGCAGAGCAGCTCGCCGACCGCGAGCGCGCGGTCGAGCACCACGCGGTGGGCGGGGCGCTCGGCGGCGCCGGCGTCGAGCGCCGCCAGCACCGACTCCTCGAACTTTGCGCCGAAGCCCCGCAGTGTCCGCAGGCGATGGGCCTCCGCGGCCTCGCGCAGCGCCTGCGGCGAGTCGATCGCCAGCTCGTCAAACAGCCGCCGCGCGCGCTTGGGTCCAAGGCCGGGCAGGCCGGTGATCGCCAGCAGGCCGGGGGGAAAGCGCTCGCGCAGCTTGACCGCGGCGGGGATCTCGCCGGTCTCGATCAGGGCGCGGATCTTCTCCGCGAGGGTCACGCCGATGCCGGCGAGCTCGGTCACGCGCCCCTCGAGCGTGAGCGCCGCGACCGAGGTCGCAGCGTCGCGCACCGCCTTCGCGGCGTTGCGGTAGGCGAGCACGCGATGGATCACCGCGCCGTCGAGCTCGTAGAGGTCTCCGAGCTCATCGAGCGCGTCGGCGATCGCACCGTTGGAGGGGCTCGTCATTCCATTAGGGTAGGCGCCCATGTCGCCCGCCGCATGGGTCGTGATGCCGACCTTCAACGAGGCCGAGAACATCGAGGGGGTCGTCGCTGCCGTGTTGGCGGCGCTCGAGGTCTGCATTCCGGGCGAGCACCGCCTGCTGATCGTCGATGACTCCTCGCCCGACGGGACCGGCGAGCTGGCGGACCGCCTGGCGGCGGCGAACCCCGCGATCGAGGTGCTCCACCGCGCGGCGCGGGAGGGCCTCGGCCCCGCCTATCTCGCCGGCTTTCGCCGGGCGCTCGACGGCGGCGCAAGCTACGTCTTCGAGATGGACGCCGACTTCTCGCACGATCCCGCCGACCTCGGGCGGCTGCTCGCGGCGGTGGTGGACGGGTCCGACGTCGCGCTCGGCTCCCGCTACGTCCCCGGCGGCGGGGTGGCGGATTGGGGCGTGCTGCGGCAGATCGTCAGCCGCGCGGGCTGCATCTACGCCCGCGCCGTACTCGGCCTGGCCGTGCGCGACCTCACCGGGGGCTTCAAGTGCTTTCGCCGTGAGGTGCTCGAGGCGATCGAGCTGGAGACGGTGCGCTCGCACGGCTACTGCTTCCAGATCGAGATGACGCAGCGCGCGCTGAAGGCGGGCTTCAGCGTCCGGGAGGTGCCGATCGTGTTTCGCGATCGCCGGCGCGGAGACAGCAAGATGTCGCCGCGTATCGCGATCGAGGCGTTCCTCGTGCTGCCGCAGCTGCGCTGGCAGCGCCACCGCCGCTGATCGAGTGCTCCGCCGACGGGCGCCCGAGCGTCGGGCGCGATTCACGCGGCGTGCCCGAGCGTCGGACGCGATTCACGCGGCGCGCCCGGTCCGCCGATGGGTTCTGGATGGGTGAGCCAATCGCACACGAGCCGATCGCGACAGGTTCCGCCCTCGTCTACGGCGTCCGCCGCACCCGTGCCACGCTCGGGCGGTGGCAGGACGATCCGTGGCCGGCGCTGCGCCGCTGGTTCGCCGGCAGCTTGGCGGCAGCGGTCACGCTGCTCGCCGCGACCTGGCTGATCGCCGGCGTCTCGGGCTCGGGCGGCTTCGTCGTGCAGACCATCTCTCCCCCGTTCAGGGTCGGTAACTGGAGCTCGGTCGAGCAGATCCTGACCAAGAACCTGCTGGTGTTGGCGCTGCACGCGATGGCCTGCGTCGCCGGCTTCATCGCCGGCTCTTCACTGCCGCTGCAGGCGCGGGGGCACACCGGCTTGAAGCGGGCTCTGCACGAGCACGGCGGGCGTTTCGCGATCGTCTTCGTGGTCGCCGCCACGACCTTTTCGCTCTCCGCGCAGGCGGTTGTGCTTGGCGGCGAGACGGCATCGGTCGCCGCCGCGCTGCACACCTCGCCCGCGATCCTGCTGGTCGTCCTGTTGCCCCACGCCCTGATCGAGCTGACCGCCCTGTTCCTGCCGCTCGCGGCCTGGATCATCGCCAGCCGCCGCGGCGAGTGGCACCAGCTGCTCGCGGCGACCCTGGTGACGGTTGCGGTAGCGCTGCCGATGCTGGTCCTCGCGGCACTGATCGAGGTCTACGTCTCGCCGCACGTGCTGTCCCTGCTGATCTGAATGCGGCGCGTCCATGATCGCGGCCGGACCGCCACTTCATTCTGTATAGTATTGGGCCGGAGACGAATCAAACGATCTTAGGAGCGCATCATGGCCGGCACGCTGACGGACGTCACGGACAACAACTTCCAGGCTGAGGTCATCGAGTCACAGACGCCGGTGCTCGTCGACTTCTGGGCGCCGTGGTGCGGCCCGTGCCGGGTCGTCGCGCCGATTCTCGAGGAGATCGCCGCCGAGCACGACGACCTGAGGATCGTCAAGCTCAACATCGACGACAAC
>PMKB01000110.1 GCA_003157595.1 Solirubrobacterales bacterium | reverse complement strand
GATCGCGGCGGGCGACCACATTCTCAAGGCCCGCGTGCGGCTGATCGCCGACGGCGACGTCTCGGCGGGGATGCTGGCCTGCAGCGAGCGCTCGCCGGTCGATCTGCTGTGGGGAATCGGCGGCACGCCGGAGGGCGTCCTCACAGCGGCCGCGATCAAGTGCATCGGCGGCCAGCTGCTGGGGCGTCTGTGGCCGCGCGACGATCGCGAGCGCCAGGAGGCGATCGACGCCGGCTACGACCTCGGGCGAGTGCTCGACTGCGACGACCTCGTGGCTGGCGACGACTGCTTCTTCTCCGCGACCGGCATCACCGACGGCGACGTGCTCCAGGGCGTGCGCTACCAGGGCGCCACCAGCGCCACGACCGAGTCGCTCGTGATGCGCTCGCGCTCGGGCACCGTGCGCCGGATCCACGCGCGCCACGACCGCGCCAAGCTGCGCAGCTACTGAACGCCGCCGCCCTGGCCCTTGAAGCGGCCGGTTCGCGACTCGGCGAGGTCCAGCCGCGCAAGCGAGCGCAGGAAGCCGTGCGTCACGAGCACGTGGATGGCGGACTGCGTGGCGGCGTACAGGCGCGGACTGACGGCGTTGGCGATCGCCGGGTAGAAGCTCAGCACGGCGATCTCGACATGGATCGTCTGGTGGTCGTCCTGGGGATCGTCGAGGCGGCGCACGTCGATTTGGAGGAAGCCGCCGCGGCGGTCCTGACGGTGTGAGACGAGCGCGCCGCCACGGATCTGCCAGCGGACGACGCCGCGGTCGTCGGTCAGCTCGTAGGCCGGCGGGTCGAAGCCGATCAGCACGAACGGGCGACACAACAGAACGACGGCGCGGTCGTGCTCGCTGTAGGCGACGCGAATCAGACCGAGCGAGGAGCGTTCGAGGAAGCGCCAATAGGTTCGCGCCAGGCGCTCGAGTGACGCCGGCGACCAGAGCGCGACGAGCGCCGGCGCCGGGATCCGCAACTCGGCAGCCTGGACCGACCGGGCCGCGCCATCGGCGTCGATCCTCGGGGCGCCCTCCGGATCGACGAGCCTGATCTCGGCCGGGAGCTGCGCGCGCCGTCGAACGGCAACGGCCCACAGCAACGCGAGCGCAGCAACCAGTGGCGCGATCAGCAGCACCATCGTCCGCGGATGCTGTCAGCTGGCGGACGCGCCTGCGTTCGCAGCCCGGATCGGAGCTTCCGAGGCCCCGGCGCCGGCCCGGCGTCGCGCGCGAGCGCTCAGCTCAAGCGCTTGGCGCGGTGGCGCCGCCGGCGATCGAGGTGCCGGCGGAACCCGTGGCGCCGGTGGCGCCGGTCCCCGAGCCACCGGGACCGACGAAGTCGGTCGGCGCGATCAGGGCGCCGCCCAGCTCGAGCATGCCGACGGGGACCGTCTGTGTGACGCCGAGCTCCTGAGCGGCGGCGTGGGTGAGGTCGATCGTCGCGCCGTTGGCGTAGGGGCCGCGGTCGATCACCGGCAGGGTCAGCGTCCGGCCGTTGTAGCTCAGCGAGACCGGCGTGCCGCAGGGCAGCGTTCGATCCGCGAGCCCGACGATGTAGCGCGTGAGCTTCTCGCCGCAGGCTGTCCGGTTGCCGTAGAACCCCGGTCCATACCAGGTGGCGAGGATCTGCTTGTAGACCGCGAGCGTGGCCTGTGGCGTCGCGGTCACCGAACTGGCCGATGCGGCGTCCGAGCTGACGACGCGCAGTGTCAGCTGTCCGGCGCGGCTCGCGCGCCAACTGATCGCGAAGCTGCCGTTGACGCTCGCGTCAGCGCTCAGGACGGTCGACCACGGGCCCTGGCCCTGGCGGACCTGCAGCCAGACCGCGCGGCCGGCGTCAACGGGCGCAACCGAGCCGCTGATCACGGCGACCTGGTGCTCAAGGAGCGACGCGGGCGTGACCGCGAGGGCTCCGGCGACCTCCGTCGGAGAGGTGATTGCGGGGCCCGCCGGGGTGGATGAGGCCGGCGCGGAGGTGCCACCGTCGGTGCCCGCGCTCGCGCCGGCGGGCAGCGCCAGAAGCCCGGCGCAGAGGCCGGGAATCGCCCATCGAATGGCTGTACGCGCGCGCACCATGCACTCACTGCCCGGGTACCTTCGCCTACGGGGTGAGCTGTCGGGCTCGCGCGCTCCGCGCTACGGCCGTAATTTGGCCGATTCGCCCCAGCGGAAAACTGCTCCGCAATGGTTCCCCCGCCCACCCTGCGCGGACGCAGCGTGGCTCGGCGTGGTGGCGCGAGTATACGCGCTGATCACACGGCGTGTAACGACGGCGCCGGCGTGCGGCGATGCCGCATTATTCGCGCTGCGACCGATTAAATCCTGCATTCGCATGGAAACGTGAAACCTTCCCGTGCGTTATCCGTATTAGGAGTGGCGAAACGCCCTGTGTGGGCGGCCGCCAACGTTGACTACACAAAGTAAAGCGCGTAGAATCCCGAGTGACGTTTGAGCTGCGCGGTGTGCGGGGAGCCCCGACCGAGAGCGCTTGAGCGGCTCTCTCGCCAATCGCAGGCGACCCAGCCCCCTGACGGTGCTCGCTCGTCTGTGCGACGGAAACGGAACGAAATGTCAGTAGCGGAACTGCAGGAGCTCGAAGAGGTCAAGGGCCTGGTTGCCAAGGGCCAGCAGGTCGGCGTGCTCAGCTACGCCGAGATTCAGGGCGCGGTCTCAGAGCTCGACATGGACGAGGCGGACATGGAGGAGCTGCACGGCTTCCTCGAGCGGTCCGAGATCGAGCTGGTCGAGGACATCGACCCGGCCACCGCCGCGGGCTCCGAGGTGGAGCGCGCGCCGGACAAGCGCGGCCGCCGCAAGGCGAAGACGGCGCTCGACCTGAAGCCGGACATGACCACCGATTCGCTGCAGCTGTTCCTCAAGGACATCGGCAAGGTCCGCCTGCTCACGGCGCAGGAGGAGGTCGACCTCGCCAAGCGCATCGAGCGCGGCGATCTCGACGCCAAGCAGAAGATGGTCGAGTCCAACCTGCGTCTGGTCGTTTCGATCGCCAAGAACTACCGCAACCAGGGCCTGCCGTTCCTTGATCTGATCCAGGAGGGCACGCTCGGGCTGGTGCGCGCAGCGGAGAAGTTCGACTATCGCAAGGGCTACAANNTCCGCATACCGGTCCACGTCGTCGAGAAGCTCAACAAGATCGGGCGCGCCGAGCGCAAGCTGGTCACCGAGCTGGGCCGCGAGCCGACGCCGGACGAGATCGCCGCCGTCACCGGCATCGATCCGGACGAGGTCGATTCGATCAAGCGCTCGGCCCAGGCGCCAGTTTCGCTGGAGAAGCCGGTCGGCGACGAGGAGGAGTCCGAGTTCGGCCAGTTCATCGCCGACGAGCGGGCCGAGTCGCCCTACGAGCGCGCTGCGGAGATCCTCACCAAGGAGGCGCTGCGCGAGGCGCTGGAGAACCTCTCCTACCGCGAGCGCCGCGTGCTCGAACTGCGTTACGGCCTGGGCGGCGAGCACCCGCGGACCCTGGACGAGGTGGGCCGCACGTTCAACGTCACGCGCGAGCGGATCCGCCAGATCGAGAACCAGTCGCTGAAGAAGCTGCAGAGCCTCGCCGAAGCACAGAAGCTGCGCGACGTCGCCTGAGCGCCGGCTCCGCCGACACCTACATGGCTGTAAGGAGACGGGGCCGACGGACGGGATCTGGACCAACCCCGACGGATGGTGGTCCAAGCGTCCATGTGCTCAACCTTTGGGCGCGGCGAGCCGATCTCTTGGACAGGCTCGTGATCGACATCGACCAGGCACTCTGCTCACTCGTCGCTTGCGACGGGTCTGACCTGCACCTGAAGGTGGGGTCGGTTCCGCTTGCCCGCGTCGACGGCGAGCTCGTACCGCTCGGCAACGACGAGTGGCCGGTGCTCGAGGCAGCCGACACCGAGGCGGCGTTGCACCAGCTGGTCGGCAACAGCGTGCGCATGGCCGAGTTCGACGTCGAGAACGAGATCGACCTCTCACACGACATCCCCGGCGTCGCCCGCTTCCGCATCAACGCGTTCCGCCAGCGCGGCGGCGTGTCGCTCGTGGCGCGCGCCATCCCGCACCGGATTCGCACGATCGACGAGCTGGCGCTGCCCGCCGTGATCGCGAGCCTGGCCGACGAGCAGCGCGGCATCGTGCTGGTCACCGGCACGACCGGCTCGGGCAAGTCGACGACGCTGGCGGCGATGATCCATCACATCAACCTCACGCGTGCCGCCCACATCGTCACGATCGAGGACCCGATCGAGTTCATCCACCGCGATCTGCGCTCGGTCATCAGCCAGCGCGAGGTGGGCACCGACACCGCGTCCTTCAAGCGCGCGCTGCGGCGGGTGCTGCGACAGGACCCCGACGTGATCCTGATCGG
>PMKB01000055.1 GCA_003157595.1 Solirubrobacterales bacterium | reverse complement strand
TCAAGAACTTTTCCCGACAGCCTCAGGCACACACCCTCCACCGGACGCCGCTGGACGCAACTCATGCTCGGCGAACTCAGCGCACGAAACCTCGTCCGGTTCGTACGCACCAACGGCGCCGGAAAGCTGTGGCTCGTAACCGAGCACGGAGCGGACGCGGTCGAGGCGCTGGGGACGCGCGCCGAACCGCGCCGCAAAGTGATCGCCCCCGCGCACGCTGCCGGACCGCTGCGCCAGCACACCCTCGCCGTCAACCAGGCCGCGATCGCGTTCGTCCTCGCCGCACGCGCACGCGGCGACGAGTGCGGGCCGCTGTCGTGGCGCCACGAGATCGCACACCCGATCGGCCGCCCGCCAGGACGCCGCCACGGCGAACAACTGATCACCGACGCGCTCCTCACCTACCTCCACACAGACCCCGACGGCGCCGCGACCCTGCACCACCGATTCATCGAACTCGACCGTGCGACGCTCCCGGTCGACGCGCTCGCGGCCAAGCTCACCCGCTACGCGCGCCTCTACCGCTACGCCCCCGACACAAAGCCCGGCGAGCCATCCAGACCCGGCTGGATCGCGCACTACCCCGCGTTCCCGGCCGTTCACGTCCTGCTAGCCGGGGCGCGCAGGCGGGCGTTAGAGCGGCGCCTCGAACAGGTCATCGCGCTCGCCCACACCGACCCCGAACTCACCCACACACCGCAGGTCGCGATCTCCTTCGCACACCTCGACGACCTCGACGACCTCGACACCGACGGCCCGTTCGCCCACATCTTCGTCGAGCTCACAAACCCCGAGCGGCTCGTCGACTGGCTCAACCACCCCGCCACCGACGGGACCCGGGCGTAGCTGTGGCAACCAGCGACGGCAAGCGCGCAACGCGAGAGCGGTACGCCAACGGGACGGGCGAGGACACCTGGTCGGTGGTTCACGGCGACTCGTTCACCGTGCTCGCGGACCTCGCCCCGGAGAGCGTCGACGCGGTGGTGTGCGACCCGCCCTACGGGATCGACTTCAACGGCGAGCACTGGGACGGCCCCACCATCCGCCGCGCCGTCGCGCAACCCGGCCGCAAGCTCACCCCAGGCCAGGCATTCCAAGTCTGGTCGGGACAGTGGGCCAGCGAATGCAGACGCGCAATGCGCCCCGGAGCGCACCTCGCCGCGTTCGCGGCACCGCGGACTGCGCACCGCCTTGCGTGCGCGCTCGAAGACAACGGCTTCGAACTACGCGACACGCTGATGTGGCTCTACGGCACCGGCATGCCCAAATCGCGTCGTCTGCCAGGCGGGCAGGCGCTCTCGCTCAAACCCGCCTACGAGCCCATCCTCCTCGCCCGCAAACCACCCGAGCTCCCGGTCGAGCGAAACATTGGGCGCCACCGCACCGGCGCGCTGAACACCGACGCGTGCCGCGTGAACCACCGCTACCCCGCCAACGTGCTCCTCGCCCACCACCCCGAATGCACCCCCGCGGCGTGCCGGCCGATGTGCCCGACGACGGTCATCGGCCGCTCGCGCCGGCCCGGCGGCCCGTTGGTCGACGCGAGCCGCGTGTTCTACTGCCCCAAGGCCAGCCGCAGCGAACGCGACGCCGGCTGCGACCAACTACCCCGCCGCCCACTCGACCTCTTCCCCCAAGCCGTGCGCCGCGGACGACACCCACCAGCGGCCGCGAACGCGCACCCCACCGTCAAGCCGATCGCGGTGATGCGCTGGCTCACACGGCTCGTCACACCCCTGGACGGTCTCGTGCTCGACCCGTTCTGCGGCTCCGGCTCAACCGGCGCTGCCGCGATCCTCGAAGGCCGGCGCTTCCTCGGCATCGAACGCGAGCTCGACTACGTCACGATCGCCCGCGCACGCATCAGCCACTGGGCCGAACACCCAGCCGACCCGCCGCAGGACACGCGGCCGTGAAGCTCGACGCCGACGACGTCGACGCGATCGCGCAACGCGTCACCCAACTGCTGCGCGAGCCCGCCGCGACGCCGGCCGCGCGCTACGTCGACGCCGCGCATATCGCACGCGTCCTCGGCGTCGACCGCGAATGGGTCTACGCCCACGCCCACCAACTCGACGCGATCCGCCTCGGCGGACCCGCCGGACGACTGCGCTTCGACCTCCAACACATCGAACGCCGCCTCTTGGATGGTCCCTCGACGGCGAACAAACGACCGGCGTCCCCGGCTTCGCGCACGCGTCGGCGGGCGGCGCAATCACGACTGGATCTGCTGCCGTATGAGAGCTAAGCTCGACCGACAGCCAACAGGTGGCCGGGCGGCGCTCGAACGCCCCCGGCCGTGACACCGGGAGAGTCCCCCGATGTACGAGCAGCGTATCCCCGAGCAAGCGGAGGCAGGCTGATGGCCCGCCCCGCCTCCGGCACGATCCTCACTGTCACGCTCGCCGACGGCGCGCGCGCGTTCCGTCTGCGCTTTCCCGCGCACGGCCGCCGCCAAGAGCAGGTCCTCCACGAACGCCCCGGCTGCGAGTGCGGCTGCGGCGGCGGCTGGAACGAGCGCACCGCCCGCACCGAGCTCGGCAACATCCTCGCCCGCGTCCGCGCCGGCGTCTGGACACCACCCGACGCGCCGGTCGCACCGGATGCTCCCGTTGAGGTCCCGACGTTCCACGAGTACGCCTCAGCGTGGCTGGCACGCAAGATCGAGGGTGTCAGCGGAGACCGACCGCTGTCGGCGAGCACGACCGCGTACTACCGCACCGCGCTCACGCTGCACCTGCTCCCGTTCTTCGCACGCCACCGCCTCGATCAGATCGACCGCCGCACGTGCCTGGACTTCAAAGCGCACAAGCTCCGCGAAGCCGGCGAGCTGCGTCACGCACTCGACGCCGGCGCGGACCTTCGCGACAAGCGCAACCGCCGCCTCGTGCCGCTCTCCGCATCCTCGATCCGCAAAGTCATCGCAGTGCTCGCGACGATTCTCGACGAGGCTCTCGAGGACGAGCTGATCGACCGCAACCCCGCTCGCGGCAAGCGCATGCGCGTGCGCGCCCCCAAACCTGTACGCAGCTTCCTCGAGCTCGACGAGCTCGCCGACCTCCTCGACGCCGCCAGTACCCAAGACGCACTACCCGTCCTCCCCGCCACCGAGCTGGCTGGGGGAAGCACCCGGGCACGGGTCGCCCGCCGCGCCGCCGCTGGCCACACGCCCGGAGAGATCGCCGCCGACCTGGAGCTCGCCAAGGCAACCGTCAGCTTCCACCTCGCACGACTCGGCGTCGACCAAGCCGCCGGGTACGTTGGTCGTCGCGGTGTGATCGAGATCCTCGCTCGCGGCGGTGTGCGCGCCAGTGAGCTCTGCGACCTGCGCTGGCGCGACGTTCGCCTGCACGACCGCGACGGCGCGCGCTTCCACATCCGCGCATCGAAGACCGACGCCGGCGTCCGCGAAGTACAGATGACCCCCGACCTCACGGAAGCTCTTGTCGAGCATCTCGACCGGCTGCGCCGCGCCGGACAGCCCGTCGACGCCGACGCGCACGCGGTCCCCAACCGCCACGGCGGACGTATCGACCGCCAACGCGTTGGTGCAATCGTCGCGCAGGCCGCCGCGCTCGCCAACCACCAGCGAACGAAGCGAGGACTGCCCCCGCTGCCGCACATCACCCCGCACAGCCTCCGGCGCACCTACATCTCGATTGCGCTGCTCGCCAACAACTTCGACGTTAAATGGGTCATGAGCCAGGTCGGCCACGCCGACAGCAAGATGACCCTCGACGTCTACGCGCAGCTCGAGCAGCGCGTTCAACGCGAACACGGCCGCAGCTTTGACCGGCTTGTGTCGGGCGCGCGTCGAGAGCTCAGCGCCGCCCGGGAGCCGGTCGCGAGCACTTCCGCGGCGGAGCTGCTGTCCCGGTCAGCCGGCCTCGTCGGATGAGACAGCACGTAGCTTCGGCCGTGGGCTGGAGCGAGCCTGAAGGAACGAGAGGGGAGGCCCAGTGAGATGGAGCGGTCCGGTGCGCGATCTAACGTCCCGCCGATGCGGAGCAGCCAGTTGCAGCCAGCCCAGCCGGGCCGCGAGCAGTCCGCGCGTCGCCCGATGACTGCCATCAGCCTCTTCTCCGGGGCGGGTGGGTTGGACCTCGGTTGCGAGCAAGCAGGCTTCCAGACTCGTGCAGCGGTCGAGTCAAATTCGGTGGCTCAGCAGACACTTATCGCGAACGCCGCGACCCGGCTCCCTGGCCTCACGCGGGAGGCGTTGTTCTCGGACATCGTGACGCTCAACTACGACGAGCTGCTTGATGCCGCGGCGCTCGAGGAGGGCGAGGTCGACCTGCTCCACGGTGGTCCGCCGTGCACGCCGTTCTCAAAGAGTGGCTACTGGCTGGCGTACAAGCGTGCGGGCGAGGATCCCAAGTCGTCGCTGTTGGACAATTACGTCGAGGCGCTGCGCGCGATCCGTCCGAAGGCGTTCCTGATGGAGAACGTCTACGGCCTCGCCTACCAGAACCATAACCGCGCGATCTTCGACCGCTTTATCGGAGGCGTACGCGCTGCCGGGTACTCGTTCGACTCGAAGATCGTGCTCGCAGCCGACCATGGTGTGCCACAGATCCGTCAGCGCCTGCTGTGCGTCGGGGTCCGCAACGATCTCCTGGACCTCGCGGCCGATCTGTGGCGGTTCGACTGGCCGCCGGACACGCACGCCGGCCCGCACGAGCGGCGCGTCGAGCGCGGCGAAGGGCTGCGAGCGCACGTCACCGCGAGCGAGGCACTGGCCGGCCTCGCCGCCGAGCAGAACCCGCCCGAGCCTGAGGAGACCGTCGACGGGACCTACGCCGGGGAGCTGCGCCAGGTCCCGCCGGGTGAGAACTACCTGTACTTCACCGCCAAGCGCGGCCACCCCCAGCCCCAGTTCGACTGGCGGAGCCGCTACTGGAGCTTCCTGCTGAAGCTCCACCCCGACCGCACCTCGCCCACGATCCAAGGCCAGCCAGGCCCGTGGGTCGGACCGTTTCACTGGGACAGCCGGCGGCTGCGCGTCGGCGAGCTCAAACGGCTGATGACCTTCCCCGACGACTACATCGTCTGCGGCAACCGCCGCGACCAGCAGCTGCAACTCGGCAACGCAGTACCCCCACTGCTCGCCTCACGCGTCGCCGATCGGATCGCCTCCGAGCTCGAGCTGCTCGGCGCGATCGAGCCGCTCGCGCTTGCCGCGTAGCGCCGCGTCAACCGCCAACGCTGGCTTGCGTGAGCGTCGCGATGATGCGGTCGGCCGCACTGGCGGGCGGCTCGTGCTCCCACGCGCGCAACACCCGCCACCCGGCAGCGATGAGGGCCTCGTCGACGGCTCGGTCGCGGGCGACGTTGAGCGCGAGCTTCGGCTGCCAGTAGTCGGTGTTCTCGCGCGGCTGGTTGCCGTGGACCGGGCAGGCGTGCCAAAAGCAGCCGTCGATGAACACGGCGAGCCTCGCGCGCGTGAACACGATGTCAGCACGAATCACACGGTCCGCCAGCCGTACCGGGAGGTCCTTGCGAAAGCGAGCGCCGCGGCGATGCAGCTCCGAGCGCACGAGCATCTCGGGGCGCGTGTCGCTGCGCGCGTTGCGGCGCATCCGCGTCGTAACGTCGGCGCTGGTCGGCTGCGGATAGGGCAGCCCGTTGACAAACAGCGGCCGGGCACGTTCGCCCGGGGTGTCGCGGCTGCCCGCCTTACGCGTTGAGCGCGCCGGCAACGCTCTGCTCCCAGCTGTCGTCGATGCGCTGGATCGGTGCGATTCGGTCCGGGTATGTGGCGTCGCGTTCGAGCAGCTCCGAGCGCTTGTAGCGAAACTCCCATCGCCCCCACGGCCCGAACATGGCGGCCGCCACGACATCGAACTGGCTCGGCTCGTACAGCCGACTCTTGGGGTCGCTCTTTGACGTGCGCGTCTTCTGCGTTTCCACCTTCGGCGTTCCGTCCGCGTAGGTCCGCGGCGATGCGTTCTTGCACTCGACGCTCACACGATGCCCGCCCGAGCGCGTGGTGACGATGAAGTCCGGCGGACCCTCCACCTGCCCGAGCTCGACCGTCGCGATCGCCGGGTCCGCCGCCAGCGCGTGATGAAGATGACGCTCGGCGACTCCGCCCCGCACCGCCATTCCGAGTCGCGGACGCTCGCTGATGATGTCTAGGATCTCCGCCCCCGAGAGACCGAACTCGCGCTCCAGCACGTGCAGCCCGGTCGCGCCCGTCGGCGTGGCGACCGCTTGCGCGGCGCGATAGCGTAGCGGCGGATCGAGCCTCAAACTCTGTGCATCCCGCTCAAGGCGCACGTAGTCCAGCAGACGCTCGGGCCGAAACGCGACGATCGTCTCGACGCCAAGGACGGTACGCGGCGTCGCCCGGCGCACGCCCGAGAGGTTGTCTCGCTCCCACACATGCCAGCCGACGCGTCGCGCCTCGTCGATGTCGGCGTCCTTGAAGAACACCGAGATGCCGACCGGCAGGGGGTCGTACACGAGCGGATCCAGGCCGACGAGGAGATCCGCCTCGACATGCGCCCCGACGACGAGCGTGACATCGACCTCGAGCGGATCGAACCCAACTTGGTGGTTCTGCCGTCGCCAAGCTGGATCGTTGACGTCGCCGTAGCGCACCTGAAGGCGATGCTCGTCCTGCGGGCGGTTGCGCGTCTCACGGCGGTTCGCGAGGAACACGTACGCACAGATCCCAAACCGCTCACCCTGATGCTCGATGCCGAGGAACAACGGCGCGCTGCTCGGGCCGCTCGAGGCGAGCACGCGGCCGCCGCTCCGCTCGACCGCCCGCTCAACGAGATCATGATGCGCGCGACGCTGGACGCCCTCGTAGATCCTGGCGTACGCACGACCAGAGGCATATCGAGGCATCGGCGGCAGTATGGGCGCTGCAGCCGTGGCATGTCGTGATGCCCTGGTCGCACCGAGTCGAAGTGATGCGGCAGCGCATGACCGGATTGGCCGTGCGTGCTCTCGGCGGAAGCTCGGTATGGACTGGTCCGTCATTCGGGCCTAGGATCTTTGGGTGGATCTCGACGAGTTTCAGCGCGAGGCGAATCGCACCGACCAGCGTCCCGGCGAGGGTGAGGGAGCGTTGCTGTTCCCGGTGATCGGGTTGGCGTCAGAGATCGGCACGCTCGTCGGTCATGTGAAGAAGCGGCTGCGCGACGGGGATGCGCACGAGCTGTTCGCTGAGGAGATGGCCGAGGAGCTCGGTGACGTGTTGTGGTACGTCGCAAACCTGGCCACGAAACTGAACTTCGACCTCAGCGAGATCGCAAGGCGCAACGTCGGCAAGGTACGCGGTCGCTGGCCGGTGGAGGGAGATCCGCTTCCGCTCCCGTTACCCGATGCGGCTTTCCCGCTGGGCGAGCAGCTTCCACGTCAGACGTCAGTGCGTTTCGAGGAGGAGCGCGACGGTCAACGGGCAGTCGTTCGGCTGTTTGCCGCTGATGGGACGCAGTTGGGCGATCGGCTCACCGACAACGCGTACGAGGACGATGGCTATCGGTTCCATGACGTGTTTCACCTCACCTACGCGGCGATGCTCAGTTGGTCACCGGTCAGCCGCTACTTCTTTGGCGTCAAGCGCAACAGCGACCCGCGCGTGCGCGAGGTCGAGGACGGCGGGCGGGCAACCGTGATCGAGGAAGGCATCGCGGCGTTCGTGTTCGATTACGCTCGCCATGAGCGCTTCCTTGAGGGCGTCGAGCACGTCGACTTCTCGTTGCTGACAGCCATTCGTCGCCTGGTGTCTCGTCTTGAGGTGCGCGAGCGGACCGCTCACGAGTGGGAGCTGGCGATCGTCACGTCATACGACGTTTGGCGAGCGCTGCGCGACCATGCGGGCGGCACGGTCCATCTCGACTTGCTCGCTCGGCGGATCGACTTTGAGGCGCCCGCAGGCTGACTCGCTCTGGGCTCAACGGACCTTGATGAACACGCCGGTCCCGTGCAGGTGAAGCAGGTCGCTCTCGCCGAGGATTTCGTAGGCGGCCGCACGCTCGCCCAGCGTGTCGATGTACTCGGGCGTTGTCGCGACGTGATCAAAGACGAGCGAGCCGCCAACAACGAGCTGGCGCAGGCAGAGCGCGAGCGCGGCTCGCGTCGGCGTGTAGTTGTCGGTGTCAAAGAAGCACAGCAGCAGCTCCTCGGCCTCGAGTCGGCGATAGGTGTCGGCGATATCGCCG
>PMKB01000340.1 GCA_003157595.1 Solirubrobacterales bacterium | reverse complement strand
ACACCGGCTCGCGCCGCAACCTGACAGCGGCCCGCGCCCGCTCGCCACACCGGCTCGCGCCGCAACCTGACAGCGGCCCGCGTCCGCTCGCCACA
Organism: Solirubrobacterales bacterium; assembly: GCA_003157595.1. Classification (GTDB taxonomy): domain Bacteria; phylum Actinomycetota; class Thermoleophilia; order Solirubrobacterales; family Solirubrobacteraceae; genus Palsa-513. The sequence goes on along the minus strand of PMKB01000340.1, from coordinate 14,080 downwards.
CCGGCTCGTGCCGCAACCTGGCAGCGCCCGCCCCCGCTCGCCAAGGCGCCGGGCGCCTGAGCCTGAGCCGCCGCTGCCTGCGGGCAGCGGCGACGCACCCCCCCGCGGCTTGCGAGAATCCGCCGATGCTCGGCTCCTCCGGCGTGCGGCGCCGGCTCCCGCGAGCCATGCAAGGGCGCGATTTCGCGCTGTTCGTGGTCGTGGTCCTGGCGATGAACCTGGCAGAGCAGATGATCGCTGTCGCGATCGGCTGGCAGGTCTATTCGATTCGCCACCACGCTTTCGACCTCGGGCTGATCGGCCTGCTCGAGTTCGCGCCGGTCTTCCTGCTCGCGATCCCGGCGGGGATGCTCGTCGACCGGGTCTCACGGCGCCTCGTGCTCGCCGCCTCGATGGCGCTGCTGATCGCGATCGCGGCGCTGCTGATGCTCGTCAGCGCTACGGGGGCGCGCTCGCTGTGGCCGTTCCTCGCGCTGGCCGTCGGGATCGGCGTGGCGACGGCGCTCTCGTTTCCGGCGACACGGGCGCTCTCGCCGTCGCTCGTCCCGCGGGAGCTGCTGCCGAACGCCCTGGCGATCCGCTCGGTCGCGTCCCAGACGGGCGTGGTCGCCGGCCCGGCGCTCGGCGGCCTGCTGTTCGCCCTCGCGCCGACCGTGGCCTACGCGACCGCGCTCGCGCTGTTCGCCGTGGCGATGATCGCGGTGCTCGGGATGCGCCTGCGCTTCCCCGTCCCTCCCGGCGCCGGCCCCGGCGCCGGCGCCGGGGCGCCAGCCGGCGGCCAGCTGCGGGCCCTGCTCGGCGGCATTCATTTCATCCGCGCCACGCCGGTCCTGCTCGGCGCGATCCTGCTCGACCTGTTCGCGGTGCTGTTCGGCGGCGCCGTCGCCCTGCTGCCGGTGTTCGCCCAGTCGATCCTTCATACCGGCCCGGTCGGCCTGGGCGTCCTGCGCAGCGCTCCGGCGCTCGGCGCGGTCTTCGCCGGCGTGCTGCTGGTGCGGGGAGCGCTGCCGACGCGCGCCGGACCGACACTGATCGCGGTGGTCGTGGCGTTCGGCGCCAGCATGGTCGTGTTCGGCCTCTCGCACTGGATTGTGCTCTCGCTCGCCGCGCTCGTGGTCAGCGGCGCCGTGGACATGGTCAGCATGAACATCCGCACGACGACCGTGACGCTCGTGACACCGGACGACGTGCGCGGCCGCGTCGGCTCGGTCGAGGCGGTGTTCATCGGCGCCTCCAACGAGCTGGGCGCGTTTGAGTCGGGAACCGCGGCGGCGCTGCTCGGGACCGTCCCCGCCGTCGTCGCCGGCGGTGGGCTGACGATCGTGATCGCCCTGGCGTGGACGGCACTCTTCCCCCAGCTGGCCACGCTCGGCAAGCTGGCGGAGCTGCGGCCGGCGGCGAGCCACGACGACGAACTCGACCGCCCGGACCCCGCGACCGGCGGCGTCGCACCGACCTAGGCCAAGCCGGCAGATCCGCCGCCGGGACCGCCGGCGCGCCGCACCGGCCCAGACCCCTCAACGCGGCGCCGCGCCGCCCGCTTCAGGCTCGCGCGATCAGCCGCGTGAGCGCCGGGTCGAAGCTCGCCACCGCGACGACTCCCGGAGCCAGCGCCAGCTCGGCGGCCGCGGCGCCCGTCAGCTCCACGCGCAGCGGCCCGATCGCGACCAGGACGCGGCCGCCGACGCGCGTCATCGCGGCGATCTCCGCGCGCACCTGATTGGGCCGCAGGCCGGGCTCAGCCGCCGGCTCGACGCCCGACAGCGTGATGTCCCAGGGATGAATCACGACGTCCACCTCGCCGTCGAGCGCGTCGGTCGAGCGGATCAGCTCCCCGCTCTCAAGCACCACCTCGGTGAGCCCGCCGGAGCGTCGGGCGGCGCGGCCGGCCAGCACGTTTGCGCCTGTGAACGACGCAACGAAGGCATCGGCGGGGCGCGTCAGGAGCTCCTCAGCGCGGCCTAGCTGGCGCAGCTCGCCGGCGACGAGCACACCCACACGGCCGGCGAGCGCGACGGCGTCCTCGTAGTCGTGCGTGACGATCAGCGTCGGCAGGCCGAGCTCCGGCAGCAGCGCGGCCAGCTCGTCGCGCACCGACGCCTTGGTGCGCGAGTCAAGCGACGCGAGCGGCTCATCGAGCAGCAGCACGCCGGGCTCGCGGGCCAGCGCGCGAGCCAGCGCGACGCGCTGGCGCTCGCCGCCGGAGAGCGCGGCCGGCCGCGCGGCGGCGAGCCCGGCGAGCTCGAATCGCGCGAGCAGCTCATCGACGCGGTCGCGGCCGCCGTAGGCCACGTTCTGGCGCACGGTCATGTGCGGAAAGAGCGCGTACTCCTGGAAGACGAGCCCGACGCGACGGCGGTCGGGGGCCAGGTTGATGCCGCGCTCGCTGTCGAGCCAGACCTCGTCGTCCAGGGCCACCCGACCGTGCGGCGGCCGCACGATCCCGGCGATCACCGATAGGACCGACGACTTGCCGGCCCCCGACGGACCGACGAGCGCGACGACTCCGTCGAGCTCGAGCGCTAGCTCGAGGCGAAACTCGCGGCGCGGTAACGCGAATCGGACCGAGAGGAGTGCCACACGGAGGTCAGTTTGAGCGACAGGAGGATCGCGCCGGTGATGATCACGAACAGCGCCGCGATCGACAGCGCGACATCGAGATTGTTGTCGAACTCAGCGTAGATGGCGAGCGGCAGCGTCTGCGTGACGCCCTGCAGGCTGCCGGCGAACATGATCGTGGCCCCGAACTCGCCCAGGCCGCGCGCCAGCGCCAGCGCCGCCCCCGCCGCCAGGCCGCCGCCGGCGAGCGGCACGACGACGCGGAAGAAGGTGCGCAACGGCCCGGCGCCGAGCGTACGCGAGGCCATCACCAGCTCGGGGTCCACGGCGCCAAAGGCGGCCACCGCGAAGCGCACGTACAGGGGGCCGGCGACGAACATCACGGCGAGCACGACCGCGGCCTGGTCGAAGGACACGTCGATGCCGAGCGCGGAGAACACGCCCCCGAGCAGCCCGAGCCGGCCGAACGCGACGATCAGCCCGATGCCGGCGACCGCCGGGGGCAGCACGATCGGGAGCTCCACGAGCGTGATCGCCAGCGTGCGGCCGGGGAAGCGGCGCGTGGCGAGCAGATAGGCGGTCGGCGTGCCGAACAGGACGATCAGCGCCTGGGCGATCACGCTGGTCTTCAAGCTGACGAGCAACGCGTCGCCGACGACCGGATTGTTCAGCTCCGACACGAGCGTGCCGGGCGAGCGATGCGTCAGCAGGGCGAGCAGCGGCAGCGCAAGGAAGGCCAGGGCGATGGCGCTGGCGGCGAAGAACGCGACCGCCATGAGCAGCCGGCGCACCCCGCCCCCTATCCCGCGTCGGTCGTCTTGTGGCTGCCCGGCCTGTGCTTGGCGGGCGGCTTGGTCGCGACCTTCTCACTCGGCTTGACCAGCGGCAGGAAACCGTAGGACGCAAGCTTGGCCTGGCCCGCCTTGCCGAGGACCTCCTTGACGAAGGCCTGCGCGGCCGCCTGGTTGGGGCTGTGGGTCACGACCGCCATCGCGTAGGTCACCTTCGGCTGAGCCCAGGCCGGCACCTTGATCACCCTCACCTGGCCGGGAACGGTCTGCGCGTCGGTGGAGTAGACGAAGCCGGCGTCGACCTGGCCGAGCGCGACCTTCGCGAGGACGTCGCGCACGTCGGTCTCCTCGCTGACGACGTTGGCGAGCACCGCCCTGGTGAGGTTCATGTTGGCGAGGATCGCAAGCGTGTAGGAACCGACCGGCACGCCCGAGCCCGCGATGTCGATCGTGACACCGGGTTTGGTCAGGTCATAGATCGAGCTGACCGACGCGGGGTTGGACTTTGGCACGACGATCACGAGCGTGTTGCGGGTGAAGTCGACCGGCTGCTCGACGAGTCCCTTTGCATACAGCGCCGCCGGGATCGACGTGTTGGCCGAGGCGAAGACGTCGGCCGGAGCGCCGAGCTGGATCTGCGCGGCAAGCGTGTTGGACCCCGCAAAGGAGTACGAGGGCCCGGCGTCGATGGCCGGGAAGACGTCGGTCAGCGAGGCGGCGGCATAGACGGTGATGCCGGTGACGCTCGCCCCCGCGAGCGTCGTGCAGGCGCCCCCGAACACGGCCAGCGCGCCGGCGAGCGCGCACAGCCCGGCGGCCCGCCGCCGCGCCCGCGCGCCGGCGGCAAAGCACCTAGCTCGTGTATGCGTCGAGCGCATCCGAGGCCTCCGCGATCGTCAGGGGCGCCGGAAAGGCGTCATGGAAGGCCGGCTGTCGCGCGCGCTGGGAGAACACGCTGAGGTGCTGGGCCTCGTTCGCAGTGATCTGCGCGACGCCCCCCGCCAGCGCGGGGTCGGCGAGTCCGGCGGCGGCAACGCCGAGGTAGGTGCCGAGCGCGAGCGTCTCGAGCGTCACGGCGAGCCCGACGACGGACGCCGCGGAGTAGTAGGACCGGGCCGGGTAGGAGAAGTCGACTTCGGCCGCGCTCAGCGGTTCGAGGCCCGCCGAGGTCAGGACGAAGGCGAGATAGTCGTAGTGCTCGCGCTCGTTGACCAGCGCCAGCCCAGCGTCGGCCTGCGCACCCCGGTCGAGGTGCTTGGCGGCGAGGGCGTTGGTGTAGAAGTCGATCATCAGCAACTCGGCGCCGATCAGCAGCCGCGCGTTGGCCAGGTCTGCCGCTGACAGCGGGCCAGGCGCGCCGCTCGGAGGCGCGCCCTGCGCGGAGCCGGCGAGCACGCCGAGCGCCGATCCGCCGACGAGCAGCGTGGCCCCTCCACGCGCACCGCAGGAGAGCAGCTGCGACCTGGTCAGGCCCGGCGCCATCGGCGGTACCCTAACACACTGTTTAGTCACATCTGGACCATGAGCGGCGCGCGCGTCGCTTCCGTCTGCCGCGTCGAGGCGGTAGCGTCGCGCAATGGCATCCGAACAGCTCTCACTCGACGGCTGGGCGGTGCTCGCACTGCTCTGCGAAGGCGACCGCCACGGCTGGGCGCTGGTTCGCGCGCTGGCGCCGGAGGGCGAGATCGGACGGGTGTGGTCAATCCGCCGCGCGCTCGTATACCGCACCGCGGAGCTTGCGATCGACGCCGGCCTCGCCCAGCGCGCCGGAGTTGAGCCGGGCTCGCGCGGGTCGCCGCGAACGATCCTGCACGCGACGGCGGCAGGACAGCGCGCGGTCGCGGGCTGGCTCGCCGAGCCGGTCGCCCATGTCCGCGAGCTGCGCTCGGCCCTGCTCCTGAAGCTGCTCTTCGCGCACCGCGGCGCCCTCGACCCCCGGCCACTGCTGTCGGCCCAGCACACCGTCCTGGCCCAGACGATCGAGGCGCTCGAGGCCACCGCCGACACCGATCGCACATTCGAGGCCACGGTTCGCGCCTTCCGCCTCGAGACCGCCCGCGCCGGCCTGCGGTTCGTCGAGCGCGAGCTCGCGCGCCCCGCGCGCCCGCCGCGCAAGATCACTTAGCCGCCGCATAGCTGCGCCAAAACCGGGGCTTACCTTCGCCCCCGATAATCGCGGCCGTGGCCGAGCGTCCGACAGGCGAAGTTCGCAGCCCCCCGAGCCGCGCGCGCCGGCGGCCACTGCTCGCTCTCGTCCTGGCCGCCGGCGCCTGCGCGCTCGTCGCGTCAACGGCTTCGGCGGCCGGCGCGGCGACCGGGCCCACCGGCGCCACGGGCGCCACCGGCGCGACGGGCTCCACGGGCTCGACCGGAACGGCTGCGGCGAACCCCTCAGTCAGCTCCAACTGGGCCGGCTATGCGATCAGTGGCCCAACCAGGGTGGTGCGCCACTTCAACCACGTCGTCGGAAGCTGGGTGGCTCCGGCCGCCACCTGCACCGCCTCCTCCGCCACCTATTCGGCCTTCTGGGTCGGCCTCGGCGGCCTCTCGCAGTCCGCGACCGCGCTCGAGCAGACCGGCACCGAGGCCGACTGCGACGCGAACGGCGTGCCGCACTACAGCGCCTGGTACGAGCTGGTTCCAAGGGGCCCGGTGACGGTCAGGCTGACGATCACCCCCGGCGATCAGATCAGCGCCGGCGTCTCGGTCAAGGGCGCCTATGTCACGCTGAAGCTGACCGATGACACAACCGGCGCGACGTTCAGCAAGCGCGTTCACGTCGCCCATGCCGACACGAGCTCCGCCGAGTGGATCGCCGAGGCGCCCTCGAGCTGTGGCGCCGGCGGGTCCTGCACCGCCCTGCCGCTCACCGACTTCGGCACCGTCGCCTTCAGCGGCGCCGCGGTCCGCACCGTCCACGGCCTCGCCGGGTCGATCACGAACCGCCACTGGAGCGCGCTGGCGGTGGCGCTCGACGAGGCCTCGCGCTCCGGCGCCGCCGGCGGGCGCGTTTTCGGCCCCCGCTCGCTCGTGACCGCGGTGCCGACGGTGCTGGCGCACGACGGCTCCGCCTTCGCCGTCAGCTGGGCCCAGAACACGCTGACCCAGCCGGCGAGCCCCGGCGGCCGCGTCTTCCCCGGCTTGCGCGACTGACCCTGGATGCTGTTCGGGGCGGCGCATGCGCCGCCCCGCGGGTGGGTGCATGCACCCACCCGAAAGGCCTCAGTGAGACGGCGGTACCACCGGCCCGCCGTCGCCAGCTTCGCGACTCGCCGCGTCGTGCGCCAGCAGTTCGCCGGCGTCGCGGCGGCCGCTCGCGATCTGCGTCGCCTCGCGCATGAGGTCCTGGTTCATCAGTGCGAGGAACAGCAGCGCTCCGAAGATCACGACCGCGTCGATGCTCTCGCGGCCCTGCTTGGTCCAGTAGTCGTCCTGGAGGTTCAGCCACAGGGCGAACTCGTCGAGCGTGAGCGCCGACGCCATCCCGTAGCCGGTCGCCGACACCCGCGAGCCCCAGCGGCGCGCCGGATCGGTGCCGAGGCCGAGCTGGGCGTTCCAGGCGTAGCCGGTCAGCAGCAGACCGAGGATGCCGAAGGTCATGTGGTGAATGTGGCGACCGCCGGGGGCCACGTTGCGAAACGGACCGCGACCCGCGCGAATCGAATGAGTGATCCCGCGGACCGTGACGAACGCCGTCAGGAAGCCGATGTTGCCGAGGAACAGGCGCTCCTGACGGACGTCGGTCAGATGCTTGCGGTAAAGCGCGCCGAGCACGCTCGGGGAGAGCAGCGAGCGGGACGGGGGCGCCAATCGCATCGTGCGACGATAGCCGCTCGGCGGATCGTCCACCTCACCCGCGCCAGGGGGGAGAGCGTGGCCGGCGTGCTCGTCGGGCAGTCCCGCACGACCCGCTCGCAATCAGCGATCACGTCGCCTTCGCGATGACGCCCCTCATCTCGCTGGCCGTGAACGCGCGCAGAGTCGTCGTGCGAAGGTTGCCCTGCGCTGCCAACGTGAGCAACGCAGCGGCCACGGTTTCCTCGTCCGGGGCTTCCAAGGTCGCGATCAGGTCGTGCGCGCCGACCGTCCAGTAGACATCCTTGAACGTGATGCCTGCCGGGCTCAGCGCGACCTCGGCGGCCTCGGACCGGTCGACGCTGTCCCGGAAGCTCTTGACGCCCTGATCGGTCCAATTCATCAGAATGATGTAACTCGGCATTGCCCACCCTTTGATCGCCTTGATGATGAGTTCGAGAGTACTCGCTGCGCTCGTCGTGGCTCAAAGCCACGCCAAGCAGCTGCTGCTCGAGCGCTCAGCGCCAGGCCACGGCGGCCGGTCGCGGTCGTGCTCGCGGGGGCAGCGGCCAGTGGCGATCTTGGGCACGGCGCTCGCGAGCGTGGCCGCCGTCGCGACCTGCTTGGCGTTGCTCCCGGGTGTCAGCGCCGCGCGGGCGCAGGGCGCGCCGGCGCTGCCTGCGGCCACGCCCTACATGGGCTGGGACACCTCCTACGCGCTGCCGGGAGGTTTCTCGGAGGCGGCGATCCTGCAGCAGGCGGCCCAGCTGAAGAGCTCCGGGCTGGAGGGCGACGGTTACCGGCTGGTCTGGCTGGATGCCGGCTGGTGGCAGGGCCAGCGCGACTCCGCCGGCAACATCGTCGTGAGTGCTACGCAGTGGCCGCATGGGATCGCCTGGCTCGCGGCCACGCTGCATTCGAACGGCTTCAAGCTCGGCGTCTATACCGATGCCGGCGCCACCGGCTGCACCTCCCCGGACGGGGGATCCTTCGGGCACTACCAGCAGGACATAAACACGCTTGTGGCGTGGGGCGTCGACGCAGTCAAGGTTGACTGGTGCGGCGGCTCCGCGCAGGGGCTTGACCCGTCGAGCCAGTACGCGCAGATCCACCAGGCGATCGTGAACAACTCGAGCCACCGTCCGATGCTGCTCGAGATCTGCAACTTCCTGCAACCCGGGCAGAAGTCGGCCGGTGTCCCGGTCTTCGATCAATCGGCGTTCTTCTCCTACTCGTTTGGCTCCCTCAACGCCACCAGCTGGCGCACCGACACCGACATCGGCACGCGGGGCAACGTCCCCTTCAGCAGCGTGCTGCGCAACATGGACGCCGACGCAACCCAGCCCCAGGTTGCAGGACCTGGTCACTGGAACGACCCCGGCTACCTGAGTCCCGATCAGGACATGAGCGCAGCGCAGTTCCAGACCCAGTTCAGCATGTGGGCGATCCTCGCCGCCCCGCTGATGATCAGCCAGAACATGCTGACGATCAGCAAGGCAAGCCTCGGCGCCGTGGCCAACAGGGCGGTCATCGCCGTCGACCAGGATCCGGCGGGCGTTCAGGGCACGCTCGTCTCGGACTCTGGCAACGGTGAGGTCTGGATCAAGCCGCTGATCAAGCACAGCTACGCCGTCGCACTCCTGAACCGCGGAGCAACGGCAATCCAGATCTCGACGACCGCGACCGCGCTGCGACTGCCTGCGGCGAGGAGCTACACGGTCACCAACCTATGGACCAACCAGCGCTCGACGAGCACCGCCGCCCTGACCGCCACCGTCAACCCCTACGCAACGGTGCTGGTTCGGGTTACTCCCAACTGAGAACACCGCCAACCGCTGCCACGACGACGCGGTCCCGAAGCCCAGGTTCCTGGCTGTGGTTGATGACCCGGCCGTTGTCTGCCAGACTGATGCCATACGTACGACGCTGGACATCGATGATGACCTGATCAGGACGCTGCTCGACCGTCTCCCTGGCCGCTCGAAGACGGACGCGATCGAGCATGCGATCGAAGCGTTTCTTGCCGACGATGCGATTGGTCGCCTCAAGAGCCTCGCGGGCACGATGGAGATCGAGGACCGCTCGGCCGAGCTTCGCGCGCTCGATCGCACAACCTGACCGTGGTCCTTCCGGACACCTCGATCTGGATCGCCTACCTGCGGGCCGGCGGCGAGGACATCACACGCGAACTCAACGCGACGCTCGAGCGTCGCGAGGTCCTTGCATGCGGGCCGGTCGTGGCCGAGCTCGTCGCCGGCACGCGACCGGCCGACCGAGCGACACTGGTCGCCTCGCTCGCCGGCCTGCCGTGGGCCGAGCTCGATCACCACGCGTGGCAGAGCGTCGGCCTGCTCGCAGCCGAGCTACGAGACCGCGGCCAGGTCATCCCCCTCACCGATCTCGAGATCGCGGTCGCCGCACACTCAAACGGCGCCGCGCTATGGACAGCCGACCGTCACTTCGAACGACTCGCCCCGCTGTTGGACGGCCTCGAACTCCGACTGATCGGCTGAGCCCAAGCAGCGCAACCAGAGTGCCGATCCTCGCGCGCGAGGGGAGAACGTCCCTGGACGCGTAGCGAGCGGGCAGAAACGAGCGTGGTTCGGCTAGCCGATCCTGGCCACCGCCGGCTGCGAAAGTACCGCAGCCCCGTGTGGGTCGGGGAGGCGGCAATGGGCGATCCAGGACTCGAACCTGGGACCTCTTCCTTATCAGGAGGGCGCGGATGCGGGCGGCTGCGGGTCGTTTGCGGGTTTCTGCCGCCAGATGGGGGTTAGGCGGCTCCGGCTAGCGGGTGTTTGCGGGTCGGATCGTGGCAGCTGGGGCTTCCACGCCGCATGCCGTCCGAATCTCACGCCTGACTATGCGGGAGCCACCCACCTCCTGGGGCCAGGACCTGTCCGCGCTGGGCCGGGCCAAAGATGTCGCCGACGGCTTACCGGGCAGCCCCGTACAGAGATCACAAACCGGCTGTCTGTGCTAGGAGCTATGCAGGGTGCCGACCTTGATCGCAGTAATGACGTTATTGCGTGCTTGGGCAGCATTGTCAGGGTTACAGCTCAGGCTGACCGTGCCGCCCGAGGTAGCACCAGTTAGCGTGATCGTTGCGGCGAAGGCGGCCTGAGTCGGCAATTCCGTCGAGCCTCCCCCAATCGGGCTGGCTCCTTCGAGGAGCGTGCAGTTCACGAAACCCCCGGCAGTGCTCGTGCCCCCGAGTTCGGTCGCTGCCGTGATGATGTATGCCCCGCCCGCCGGGAGCGTGAGCTGTACAACGGCGGTGGCGGTGCCCGCAGGGAGCGCAGTGGCCGTCGCCAAGCGCGCAACGTAGCCGTCGGATGGTCCCGCAGCGCCCTGAGCACCTGATACGCCCGCGGCTCCCGGCAGGCCCTGCGGTCCCCGCGACCCTCGCGGCCCTCGCGGCCCTCGCGGCCCACGGTGCGTATGTGGCTTAGCCTTCTTTGCGCTCGCGGCCTGGTCATGCCGCGCCCCACCGGTGGAGGCCCAGGCTGCACCGCCGACGGAAAGGAATAGGGCGGCGCAAGCGACCGCCAGCGCGGCCGGTGGACGACGAAACTTCGGCATCAGGCCTGTCTCCTCCTTGCGCCAAGCGTTGGCGCCTCGCGGCTCCTTGATCGCGAAGGAATAGCACAGATTTTCCTGCCGGCGGTCGCGGCGGGACCGCCGTCGGGCTTTGTTGAGCACGTCAACACGTAGCCGCAAATGACGCGAGTAGGGACGGACCTTTGCAGGCCATTCGCGAGTGGGCGATCCAGGACTCGAACCTGGGACCTCTTCCTTATCAGAGAAGCGCTCTAACCGACTGAGCTAATCGCCCTCGCCCGAAGGCGCGCCATCTTATCGCCCGTCGCTAACGGGCGAGCCGCGCGGCGAGCTCGAGTGCCTGCTCGGGCGATTCGAACAGGAGCTCGGCGCGATAGGCGCCGCGGCGGGCAACGACGACGCGGACGTCGGCGCCGAGCACGGTCGTGAGCGCCTCGGCGATCGTGGCGCAGGCGTCGAGTTGGTCGGGGTGCACCTCGGGGGCCGGCGTGCGCGTGCGCTCGGTATCGAGTCCCTCGTGATTTGCCGCTCGCGCGCGCTCTTCGAGCACCCTCACCGACCAGCCCTCGGCGGCGGCGCTCCGGGCCAGTTGCCGTCGTGCCGCGTGGTCGGTCGCGATCAACAGCGCGCGGCCGTGGCCCTCGCTGAGCGACCCGCGCTCCAGCAGTTCCAGTGCCTCGTCGGGCAGATCGAGCAGCCGCACCAAGTTCGAAACCGCGACTCGGCTGCGGCCGATCCGCAGGCCGACCTCCTCGCGCGAGAGACCAAGCTCCTCGACCAGCGCGGCGCAGGCGCGCGCCTCCTCGACCGGCGTGAGATCCTCGCGTGCCATGTTCTCGATCAGCGCGAGCTCCAGCGACTCGGCGTCGTCGCGTGCCCGCACCAGGGCGGGAATCGTCTCGAGGCCCGCCAGCTGGGCTGCTCGCCAGCGCCGCTCGCCCGCGATCAGCTCGAAGTGCGCGTCGTCGAGCGGGCGGACGAGGACCGGCTGGAGCATGCCGCGCGCCTGCATCGACGCGGCCAGCCCGGCGAGCGCGGCATCTTCGAAATGCCGTCGCGGCTGGCGCGGGTTGGGGAAGATCAGCTCGACCGCGACCTGGCGGAACTCCTCGACCTCGCTTCCGGGGTCCGTCGACACGGCCATGATCGCCGCGAGACCGCGGCCCATCCCGCGCGGGCGCCCGCGGGCTGCGCCGCCACCGAGCGGCCAGGCGTCGGGACCGCGGGTCGAGCTCATCGCATCATCGCCGGGTGACCGTCGTGGCCAGGTCGTTGCAAGCCGCTAGTGGCGGCCCGGAGCCGACGGCTGGTTGCCCACGACCGCCGCGTCCGCGTCCGGCAAGCACCCCGTTGCAAACTGCTACTGGCCCGGGCGAGCTCATCTCGAGCGCTTCCTGCGAGGGAACCGCAGCAGCCCGTTGCAAACTGCTAGCGGCCACGGGCGGCCACCTCCCGGGCCAGCGCCACGTAGGCCTCCGAGCCGGCGCAGTAGGGGTCGTGGAGGGTCACCGGGACGCCGAAGCTGGGGGCCTCGCTCAAGCGCACGTTGCGTGGGATCACGGTCGCGAACACCAGGCCGGGAAAGTGGTCGCGAACGTCACGCTCGACGTCGCGTCCGAGCCGCGTGCGGTCGTCCTGCATCGTCAGCACGAGCCCGGCAACCGTCAGGCGCGGATTCAGCTCGCGCTTCACGAGGCCGATCGTGTCGAGGATCTGGGCCAGGCCCTCGAGCGCGAAGTACTCGGTCTGCACCGGCACGATGACCTGCTCAGCCGCCACGAGCGCATTCACGGTCAACGGCCCCAGCGACGGCGGACAGTCGATCAGCACGTAGGCGAAGCGCTCGCGCAGCGGCGCCAGCGCGTCGGCCAAGCGCCTCTCGGACCCGGGGATCGCCGGCAGCTCGACGGTCGCGCCGACCAGCGCCACCGCCGCGGGGATCAGCGAGAGCAGGTCCACCGGCGTGTCGTGGACCGCGTCGGCGGCGGAGCTCGAGCCGCACAGCACGTCGTAGGCGTTGGGGCGCAGCGTACGCGGCTGGCCGAGCGACACCGTTGCATTGCACTGCGGGTCGAGGTCGACGAGCAGCGTGGGAATGCCCGCCCCGGCGAGGCAGGCCGCCAGATTCACGGCCGTCGTCGTCTTGCCGACCCCGCCCTTCTGGTTGGCTACCGCGAACGTCGTCACACTCGACAACCTAGCGGGCCGCGGGGTTGCAACGGGGCGGCGGCAGGGTGCGCTGCGGTCTGTGCGCCGCGGCTTCGCGACCGCCGCCGACGCGCTCAACTCCCGCCGCCGATCGGCCGCTTGCGGGCGATCCCGGCCCGGCGCGGATATCCCGCCGGCGTCTGCGCCACCTTGCGATACAGGTGCAGATGGTGCGCCACGCTGCCAGCATAGGGTTCGGTGCGGACCACTTCCTCGGCGCGCAGCCCAAGCTCGGCCGCGGCCCGCGCCGCCGCCGCGGACTCGACCGGCGGGACGGCCCCCTTCCAAGCGACCAGCGCACCACCGAGCGCCAGCAGCGGCGCCGCGTATTCGCAGAGCACGCCGAGTGGAGCCAGGGCCCGTGCGCTCACCAGATCGTGCTTGCCCAGACCCGCGGGCCATTGCTCGGCGCGCGCGTGCACCACGCGGGCGTTGTCCACACCGGCGGCCGCGCACAGCCGCGCCAGGAACTCGCACTTTCGCGCCGCGCTCTCCACCAGGGCAACGCGTGCACGCGGTAGCGCGACAGCCAGCACCAGCCCCGGAAACCCGGCGCCGGATCCGAGGTCGGCGATGTCCCGCGCCTGGGCCACCGGCTCGAGTGCCAGCGCGCTCAGCGAATCCGCCACGTGCACGTCCACGGCTTCAGCTCCGCGCACGGCGCTCGGAGCCAGCGGGTCCGTGCTCAGCAACTCCAGCGCGCGTGCCAGGGCAGCCGTCTGGCGCGCGTCGAGACTCCAGCGCTCGGCCAACTCGGCCAGGCGGCCGGCGGGGACGATCACGAGCGGATCCGCGCGATGTAGCTCGCGTAGCGCTCGCACATCTCGGCCAGCCGGCCGGCGGCGTAGCTGTCGAGGTCGTCGCGTACGCCCTCTTCGAGCACGGGCAGCACGTCCTCGACCAGCGCCACGCCCCGGGCCATCCACTGGTAGTAGCTGCGCCCGCCATGACCATAGGGGCCGTATAGGCGGGTCCGCGGGAAGCGCTCGATCAGCCAGCGGAACAGCGCCTCGTGGCGGGTGTGCATTCGCAGCGTGACCTGGGGCTGCTTGCCGTCGCCGCCGAACGAGCCCTCGCCGATCAGGATCCCGACCACGACCCCCCGCTCGAAGGCGCTGAGCTGCTCCATCACGGAAGTGTCGCAACGGCGGCGGATGTTGTTTCAC
>PMKB01000303.1 GCA_003157595.1 Solirubrobacterales bacterium | reverse complement strand
CGGCGCCGGCGCGGCGGCGGCGGCCGCAGGCGCCGCTTCTCGGCGGCCTGCTCGCGCGCTGCCTCCCCGGCGCGCTCGCGGTCCTCGCTGAGCCCGACCTCGAGGAACACGAGCGAGACGATCGCGATGGCGCCCACGCAGACCAGCGCGATCATGATCGCCTCTCCGGTGATCCCGCCGACCAGCGGCCCGGCGAGGATGCCGAGCACGACCACCAGGCCGGAGCCGCCGAACCACAGCAGGCGTTTGCGCGCCGTCATCCACCAACAGTACGACAGCGCGCGCGCCCCGTCGGCGGGCTGGTGGCGGCTCGCCACGCGCGTGGCGGGCCGGCGGTAGGATGCGCCGCTATGGTTGCCCCGAGCTGGTCGAGCTGGACCGTCGACCCCGGTCTGATCGCGGTCCTGCTCGCCGCGGCCTGGCTCTATGCCCGCGGCTACCAGCGCGCGAAGCGCCTGTCCGGAGGTGGCGGGCCCGGCGTCAGTCATTGGCTCCCATACGGCTCGGGCCTGCTCGTGCTCGCGCTCGCGCTGATGTCGCCGCTTGACGCGATCGGCGACCGCTACCTGCTCTCGGCGCACATGGGCCAGCACGTCCTGCTCTCCGACATCGCGCCGGCGCTCCTGGTCCTCGGCCTGCGCGCGCCGATCCTGCCGCTCGGCCTGCCGCGCGGGGGTCTTCGGCTGCTCGCCCCCGGTGGGCGTGCGGGAGCGGTGATCTCGCTCCTCACGAGCCCCTGGGTCGCGATCCCGCTGTGGGCGGCGGCGACGTGGATCTGGGCGATCCCGTCGGTCTTCGACTACTCGGCCGGCCATCCGGTCGTGCACGCGCTCGAGCACGCGACGCTCTTCTACACCGGCCTCGCGATGTGGTGGCTGATCGTCGACCCGCTGCCGTCCGCGCGCCGCGAGCCGGGCGCCCGCCGCCTCGCCTATCTCGGCTTCACGCGCCTCGCGAGCGCCGGCGTCTGCCTGCCGCTGACCTTCATGACGGCGACGGCCTACCCGCGCTACGTCGCGGCGCCGCGCGCCTACGGTCTCTCCGCGATCACCGACCAGCACCTCGCGGGCGCCGGCATGTGCTTCCTGGAGTTCCTGATCTTCGGCATCGCGATGGCCGCCGTGTTCCTCAACTTCCTGATCCGCGACGAGCAGCGCGCGGCGGTCGAGGATCGCATCGCCGGCCGGTTGCCCGCGGGACTCTGACTTCGGCTGTTCGGCTGGGTGCATGCACCCAGCCGCGGGAAGGCGCATGCGCCTTCCCGCGGGTCGGCGCATGCGCCGACCCGAAAGGCATCCACCGGCCCGCTCATCGCCGGTTGCGCGCCGGCCCGCTCGCCCCGAGGTGGGCGGATCCTTGGGCAGCGGAGCCGCCCAGCTCGGGGCAGGAGTCGGGTCGTGCGGCGGGCGGATCCGGTGTGAGGTGAGGGATGGACCCGCCCGCCGTCACGGCTTCACCAGCCGGCGGACCCGCCGCCGCCGCTGCTGCTGGTGCTAGTGGTGGTGCTCGAGGACCCCTTGGTGCTCGCTGTCATCGCCGCGCCGGAGGGGCTGACGGCGTACCACTTCTTGCCGCTCAGCACGAGGCCCTCGCCGGTGGTCTGACCGGACTTGGTGTCGCCGACGAACGTGTAGAGCGGGTGACCGTTGTAGGTCACCTGCGTGGCGGAGCCGCGCTTGATCGTGCCGAGATCGGCGGCCTTGGCCGAGCCGGTCGCGGCCCCGGTCCCGCTCAGCGGGATCCAGCTGCTCAGGCAGGCGCCGGTGCAGCCGAGGTGCTTGGCGCTGTCGCCCTCGAAGAGGTAGAGCGTGCGGCCCTTGGCGTTCACGAGGACCGTGCCGAGCGAGGTGTGGCCGCTGCCGACGGCGGCGCCGGAGGAGGCGAGCGCGCTGGTCGCCGCCACGGCGGCGACCACGACGGCCAGCAGGACTGCAAGCTTCTTCATCGGTTGCTCCCTTGTTCGGTGGGGTTCTTGCGGTAAGACTCCGCGGCGAGGCGATCCTTCCCGCCGGTGGCGCGTTTGGCGCGCGGCGGGCAGATTTAGCTGCGGTGAAGCCCGCGGCGCTATGAATGGGACGTGCGCGCTGACCTCCGCCGGGCAAGTCCCGTCCAGATCCTCGTGCTCGTCGCGGCAGCCGCGGCGGCGATCGTGGCCGGCGTGTTACTCGTCGGACCGCCCAGCTCGACCTCGAACACCGAGATTCGCCTCGCCACGGTGCAGCGCGGCGTCGTGCAGACCACGGTTTCGGCCAGCGGCAACCTCGAGCCGGCCACCGAGGTCGGGCTCGACTTCAAGGCCAGCGGCATCCTCACGAAGCTCGACGTCCACGCCGGTCAGCACGTCAAGGCCGGCGAGCTGCTGGCCGAGATCGATCCGACGTCCGCCCAGGTGAGCCTCGAGGAGGCGCAGGCGACGCTGAAGTCGGCGCAGGCGAACCTCGCGTCGGTGGAGGCGAACCCGTCCGGCTCCTCCTCGTCCTCGAGCGGCACCGCCCATGCCGCATCGGCCGGCACGACCCCGGCGGCGACGGCCGCCTCGGCGTCGCCGATCGCGACCGCCGCGGCGTTCGGCACCGGGGCCAGTGGCGCGACGGGGGCCACCGGGGCAACGGGCACGACCGGCGCCGGCGGCTCCACCTCCGCGACCGGAACGACCGGTGCCAAGGGCACCGGCTCGGCCGGCGGCGGCGCAACGTCCGGCAAGGGGGGCACCGGCGCGACCAGCGGCAAGGGCGCGACGAGCAGCAAGGGCGCGACGAGCGGCAAGGGCGCGACGAGCGGCAAGGGCGCGACGAGCGCGGCGGGCGCGACGACCAAGACCCCGACGACCTCGCGAGGCTCGACATCCACGACCGGCAGTACCTCGAACACCGCGACCACCGCGTCCCCGGCGACGATCGCCGCGAACCTGGCCCAGGCCGAGGCGTCGGTGGCCAGCGCTCAGCTGACCGTCAAGAGCGACGAGACGGCTCTCGCCGGGACCAAGCTCTACTCGACGGCGAAGGGCACGATCGCGTCGATCTCCGGCCAGGTCGGCAGCGCGGTGACGGCCGGCAGCGCGGGCTCGTCGGGGTCTGGCTCGTCGGGCTCGGGTTCCTCCGGCTCCTCCGCGACGTCGGCGTTCGCGTCGAGCTCGTCGAGCGCCTCGTCGTCGGCCGCGAGCTCGAGCGCGACCGGTTTCATCGTGCTGGCGGACCTGAGCCAGATGCAGATGGTCGTGTCGGTCAGCGAGTCCGAGATCGGCACGATCCACGCCGGGCAGCCGGCGACGGTCAGCGTCGACGCGCTCACCGGCGCCGAGTTCGCGGCGAAGGTGACGGCGATCTCGGTGCTGCCGACCAGCTCGAGCGGCGTGGTCAGCTACGACGTCACGCTGCTCTTGACCCAGCTCTCGAGTGAGGTGCGACCGGGGATGTCGGCGACCGCGACGATCATCACCGGGCAGGCGGCCGGAGCCCTGACCGTCGAGAGCGCCGCGATTAACTCGCGCGGCACCACATCCACGGTGACGCTCGACGACAACGGCAAGATGACCGTCACCCCGGTGATCACCGGCCTGGTGGGCAGCTCGGCAACGCAGATCGTCGCGGGCAAGGTCAAGGCCGGCGACGAGGTCGCGATCCCGGTCACCACGGCGCTCGCGACCTCGACCGGGACGACCAGCTCCTCCGGGACGCTCGGCGGCTCGAGCGGCCTTGGCGCCGCGGCGGCGCTCGGTGGCGGCGGCGGGTTCGGCGGGCGGTTCCGGGGCGGCGGCTGATGTCGGCCCCCGAACATCCAGGCGCCCCGGCGATCGTGCGCCGGCGCCGGCTCGGGCTCCGCCCAAAGGTGCCCACGCTCGCGGCGCCGCGTGTGCAGCGCCGGCCACGTCGCGTGATCGACCTGCGCACGGTGACGAAGACCTTCGACACCGGGGTCGTGCAGGTTCGCGCGTTGCGTGGTGTGTCGCTCGAGATCGAGCGCGGCGATTTCGTGGCGATCATGGGCAGCTCGGGCAGTGGCAAAACGACGCTGATGAACATCATCGGCTGCCTCGACATCCCGACCACGGGCGAGTACCGGCTCGACGGCGTCGACGTGCGCAGCATGGACGAGGACGACCTCTCCGATCTACGCAACCGCAAGATCGGCTTCGTCTTCCAGAGCTTCAANNCTCGTCGCGCGCACCAGCGCGCTGGCCAACGTCGAGCTTCCGCTCGCCTATGCGCGGGTGCCGCGCGATGTGCGCCACCAGCGGGCAACGGCCGCGCTGGTCGAGGTCGGCATGCGCAACCGCGCGCACCATGCTCCCTCTGAGCTTTCCGGCGGTCAGCAGCAGCGCGTGGCCATCGCNNCCGACCGGAAACCTCGACTCGCACTCGACCGGCGAGGTGCTCGCGCTGTTCGAGCGTTTGCACGACGAGGGCCGCACGATCGTGATCATCACCCACGAGCCCGACGTGGCGGCCCACGCGCGCCGCGTGATTCGCCTGGCCGACGGCCTCGTGGCGGGCGACGACGAGCACTCCCCGATGCCCGACGCCAGCCTGGCAATGGCAGAGCGGAGTGCCGTCTGATGGGTATCGAAACGCTTCGCCTCGCGCTCACGGGCATCTTCGCGAACAAGCTGCGCTCCGGTTTGACGATCCTCGGCATGACGATCGGCGTGGCATCGGTGATCGTGCTGATCGCGGTCGGCAACGGCTCCTCGAAGGCGGTCCAGTCGAGCATCGAGGCGCTCGGCTCCAACGTGCTGCTGGTCGAGGCCGGTTTCAGCTTCGGCGGGACCGCGGTCAGTGCCGTGACTGCTCCGGTCTCGCTGACGATCGCCGACGCGAGCGCGCTGACCAACAAGGTGCAAGCGCCGGATGTGCAGGCCGCCGCGCCGGCTGTCACCGCCAGCCCGACGCTCACCTACGGCTCGACGACCTACTCGCCCTCGCAGTTCGTCGGGACGACGCCTGCCTACGCGAGCGCGCACGACTACGCGGTCCAGGCCGGCGACTTCTTCACCTCGGCGCAGGTCACCAAGCACGACCGTGTCGTGGTGCTCGGCCCGACCGTCGTGACGAACCTCTTCAACGGCGCCGATCCCGTCGGCGACACGATCCAGATCAACGGTGTGAGCTTCCAGGTGGTCGGCGTGACCACGCCGAAGGGAACCAACGGCGTCACCGACGAGGACGACATCGCGTTCGCGCCGATCACGGCCGTGCAGGACACGCTGACCGGCTACGGGTCGGTCGGCTCGATCACCGTGCAGGCGAAGTCGGAGTCGGCGCTGAACGCGGCGGAGGCCGAGGTCACCTCGATCATCGAGCAGCGCCACGAGATCACGGACACCGCCAACCCAGGCTTCCGCGTGATCAATCAGGGGTCGCTGCTGACGGCGTCCAGCGCGTCGAGCAGCGTGTTCACGACGTTGCTGGGCGAGGTCGCCGCGATCTCGCTGCTGGTCGGCGGGATCGGCGTGATGAACATCATGCTCGTCAGCGTNNACCCGCGAGATCGGCATTCGCAAGGCGGTCGGCGCGCGCCGCAGCGACATCCTCAAGCAGTTCCTCACCGAGGCGGTGCTCGTCTCGGTCTTCGGCGCCCTCGCCGGTGTTGCGCTCGGCGTGATCGGCAGCCAGTTCACGATCGCCGGTGTGCATCCGGCGATCGCGACCTATTCGGTCTTCCTCGCCTTCGGCGCGGCCCTGCTGACAGGGTTGTTCTTCGGCACATATCCGGCGGGTCGCGCCGCCGCCCTCCGACCGATCGAGGCTCTGCGCTTTGAGTGACACGACCCCACACGACGCCCTGCCCCCGCTGCCGCCCCCGCCCACGCCGCCGCCGCTGCCGCCGCAGGCCGCGGAGGGCTGGTATGAGGAGCCCGACGAGCTGCCGCCCCGGCCGCGAGCGCGCTTCTTCACGCCGCTGACGGTGGTCCTGATGCTCGTCCTGTTCGCCGCGTGCGGTTTCGTCGGCGGCGTGCTCGTGCAGAAGAACCAGGGCAGCTCGACGAGCACACTCGGCGCCTCCAGCGCAAGTTCGCGTTTCGGTGCGGGCGCGAGTGGGGCGACGGGTTCAAGCGGCGCGGCGTCCGCGCGCGGCGGCTTCAGCCGCTTCGCGTCGCTGTTCGGCGGCGCCGGTGGCGCTGCGGGCGCGGGGGAGGCGATCGGCACGGTCACCGACATCAGCGGCAACAAGCTCTACGTCACGACCGCCGCGGGCACGATGACCGAGGTCATCACGACCCCCGAGTCCAAGATCAGCAAATCCGAGTCGGTCGGCCGCAAATCGATCCGGCCGGGCGACTCCGTGGTCGTCACCGGTGTCACCGGAAACACCGGCGCGCTCACCGCGAGCACGGTGACCGACTCCGGCAGCGCCGGCACCTCCAGCTCGAGCGGCGGCTCCGGCACGACATCAACCAGCGGCTCGGCCAGCCTCTTCGGCGGCGGATAGAAACAAGGAGCAGTAAATGAAAGTAAGACGTGCACGTGTCATCGCCGTCCCCGGCGCCGCCCTCCTGGCAGCGGTCACGCTGGCCGCCTGCGGCGGCAGCTCGACGCCGACGGCCACCTCCGCCGCCACCAACAGCTCCGGGAGCGCTCCTGCGGCCGGCGCGAGCGGCGCCGCGGCCACGACCGCGGGCAGCGCAAAGCTCGTCGCATGCCTGAAGAAGTACGGCGTGACCCTGCCGACCGGCGGGTTCGGCGGGCGACGCTTCGGCGGGACTGGCGCGAGCGGCGCGACCGGCGGCGCCCGCCGCTTTGGTGCGAGCGGTGCGAGCGGCGCAGCGCGGCGGTTCTTCGGCGCGACCGGCGCGACCGGAGCTGCGGGACGGGGCTTCCCCGGCGGCGGCGGCGCTTTCGCCGGCAATTCCAAGTTCGCGGCGGCGTTCGCCAAGTGCGGCGGAGCCGCCGGCTTTGGCGGCGGCTTTGGCCGCGGACGCTTCGGCGCGACCGGAGCCACGGGTGCGCCGGGCTCCGGCGGCGGCGTTGCGAGTCCGCAGTACCGCGCGGATGTCATCAGCTACGCGGCGTGCATGAAGCGCGACGGCATCGACCTGCCGAAGCCGAACTTCAGCGGCACCGGGTTCGTCTTCGGCACGAAGGTGAACCGCACGACGAGCGCGTTCGTTGCGGCGAACGCGAAGTGTCAGAGCCTGCTGAGCGCGCCCGCTCCCGCGGCGGGGACCGGCGCGTGAATTGAGGGACCGAGCGGCCGACCTCCGGCTGACGCGGCCACGACCCAAGGCGCAATCCGGCGTACCATCGTCGTCCGAATACACCTGCGCTGACAGCGCGAAGGGCGACGCCTGCTCGCCCGGGGCGCTGCCACTCGACTCCCCTGATTTCGGAACGGGCCGACGTGTCGCCCAGCGCGAGATGCGGCCGTGCACTCCGACCCCTAGGGGCGGTTCACAAGTCCAGACCTGAGCAGTTACCTCAGTGGATGGTGAAGCTGACCCGGCCGACGAGGATTGAGCCGTCTTTGCCTGGTATGACGCCGCCCGTTACGTTCGCCGCCTCGCTGTCTTGCATGTAGCCGATCAGCCCGTGGTAGACGCCTTTGCAGTCGGCCGGAAGCGCCTGATAGTGGATCTGCTGGCCGGCACGGATGTTTCCGACCCCGATCTGACCACCAACCCCGCTTCCGCCTCCTGGGCAAGACGGGCCCGCGATGTAGAACTCATACCAGCTGCTGGTGGTGGTGACCGGCTGGCGGGCGATGAACGTGATGTCCACCCGGACCACTCCCGCCCAAGCTTGGGTCGCTGGCAGCACCTTGGCGCTGATTGGTGTTGCGACCTCGCCGCGCGTGAGCGGCTTCTCCTTCTCGGCGACGTAGCCGACGCGCGGGCATCTTGCGAGCCCCGTAAGCATCAACAGGTCGGCCGGTGTGAGGTGCTCGGAGGCCAGCAGCCGCTTGCGCAAAGACTCGATGACCGCCTCCTGCCGAGCGCTTGGATGCTGCAGATGGCGGGCGAGACTTGGATGAGCGCGCAGGTAGCTGGCTGCCGATGCCTTGAAGGCTCGGTTAGCGGCGAGGAGCTTCCGCGATGGGTGCAGGGAGCAGACGTGCCCGTCGCGGTAGCTGATAGCTGTGATCGCGCCGATCCCCTCCTCCGGGCTTGAGCCAGTGTCCCCGGGCGCGCAGCCCGAGTTTCCGCCGTACGGTCCCTGTGAGTAGAGGCTGCAATTCCGGTCGTCCAGCGGGAAGACGAGCAGGTAGGCGCCGTCGCCGACGCTGGTCTTCTCGGTGCGAAGGGACCCGTCCGGCGCTCGATAGGTGATGCGTGTGGCGTCAGGCCCGAGGAGCCCCATGAAGACGATCCGCATGCTCGCCCCGGGGCACCCAAGCTCGCAGACACCAGCCTGCGAGCGGCTGGTCCCAGTCGCGGGGTAGGCGTTGGCGAACGCGCTCTCCCCGACGTTCTCAAACGCGTTGCCGGCCGCATCGGTCGCTGCGCAGTAATCGTCGATCGTCGTGATCGGAAACGGGTGCAGAAGGCCGTCGTTGTGCCAGGCGCCGTCGATGCCGAGCGAGCCGATCCTGCCGTTCTCGACGCGGCCGAGCTGGATGCAGGTCTCCCCGCGCGTGCTGCGCACGAGCCGCATCCCCCACGGCGGGCCACCGGCAGGATCGGGCACCCGAAGCGCCAGCAGCTGACTGGTGCGCGGCAGCGCCCGACCATCGTTCAGCGTCGGGGACTGCGCTGGGAAGTGGTCCGGGGCGCCGATCCCAAACCAGTTCGTGACAGCGCCAACGGCCGGGGTCGCGACAACCAGCGCGGCCAGCACGACAACCAGCGCGCGGCCACGGCGGATCCTGGGGCTGCGGGCATACCACGGCAGGTGCGCGCGACGGCGGACCGCCTCACGCATCCCCTGCTCGACCTGATCGAAGTAGTCGCTCATTTCCCCTCCATCTCTGACCTCAAAGCCCGCAGACCGCGGCTGACGCGCTGTCGCACGACCGACTCCGAGCACTGCAGCTCGGCGGCGATCTCGCCGTAGGAGCGCTCATCGATGACCCGTCCGATGAGTGCGTCTCGCTGCTCTGAAGGCAAGTCGGCGATCAGCGCCTGCAGCCGCTCGTCCATCCCGACCAGCTCATCGACCCGTTCCAGATCCGCATCGGTCAGCGCGACAGGCTCAAGACCCAGCCTGCGTCTCGCGGAGTCCTCAACCCGCCGCCGGCGGCGACTCTCCCGCAACTTGTTGTGCGCGATCCCGAACAGCCACGCAGCCACCGGCCCAGCCTCAGGGCGGTAGCGGCGAGAGGCCAGCAGCGCAGCCGCGAACACCTCCGCGGTCAGATCTGCGGCCACCTCTCGATCCCCGGTCGCGCGCAGCGCCCAGCGCAGCACCAACGGCAGATACGCCCTGTACAACACCGAGAACGCAACATCATCCCCGCGCGCGACACGAGCGACCACCTCGGCGTGCTCCAACTCAGGCATCTACAACACACATTGACGCGCCGCATCGCGTTTGTGACAACAAATCGGCCAAAGTGGACCAGCCTGCGGCAAGCAGTCGATCAAGCGGGCGGCACCGAAGGCCAGGGTGTATCTAGGTCTTCGAGCGCTGCGTGCACGTAACGCTCGGGCGCATCGAGGAAGCCCCTTGTGAGACGCACGGCGTCGAGGTCGTCGTAGGCTCGGGGTCTGATGCCGGTGTCGTTGAGCTCGATGATGCGGGCGTCTGGACAGGCAAGCAGGATCGGCGAGTGTGTCGCGATCAGGAACTGTGCGCCCGCGCGTGCGGCGCGCACGATCACGGCCAGCAGCGCGAGCGCACCGGTCACTGACAGCGCGGCCTCAGGCTCGTCCAAGAGATATACGCTCTCGCCGCCGAAGCGGTTTGCTGCGAGCGCGAGGAACGACTCGCCGTGAGACTGGCGGTGTAGCGGGACGTTGCCGTAGAGCGAGATGTCGGGTGCGTAGCGATCGCCGCTGTCGACAAACTCCGCCACGTTGAAGAAGCTCTCTGCCCGCAGGTAGTAGCCATTGCGTGGCTTATGCGATGACAGCACGGGTGCCAGCGCTCCGCCGAGAACGGTCCGCGGCACTGCTGGCAGCTCCCCCGACCGCTCAAGTTCGCCACCCTGGGCGGCAAACCCGATGGCCTCGGCTACCAATTCCAGGATCGTCGACTTGCCGGCACCGTTTTCGCCGGCCAACAGCGTCACCGGGACGTCAACACGCAACTGCTCGATCGCTGAGAGCGCGGGCAGATCGAACGGGAATCCCTCCCCCCAGAGCGCTTGATCGCGGGCGAACCCCAGGACATACGGCCCTGGCCCAAACCGCCGGATCGCGCGCTTCGCCACGCCCGCACGGTAGCGCTCACGGACAAACGCTCACGGCCCCGAACGCAAGGTGCTTCTGGTCGCGCGAAGCACCACTCCGTTGGACTGCTCAGTTCTCAAGGTCGATTGCCCTGCTGCGCGATATGGGCGAGGCGTTGGTCGTAGCTGAGGAGCTCGCCGTCAAGTTCTTCGGCGCAGGCCACGACGATGGCATCAGGAAGGCGCAGTCGGCTGTGCTTCACACGAGCGGCCGGCGCTCTTTCAGCGATCGCTGCCGTGAGTGGCGTGATCGCGATGCCCGCTAGCAAAGGACAACAGGCCCGCGACTGCTCCAACTCGCGCAGGGCAGCAGCGGGCGACGGGCCGGGGTGGCGACTGTTTTCAGGATTTGCGACAGCTTGTCGATCGACAGCTCGGCGCCCGTTCGTGACCTGCCTGGGTCGCGTTGCTGGCGGTCGCTCCAGCGGGGGGAGACCGGTTAGCATCGCTGCGACGTCGACGACGGGGGGGGGCGAAACGCGAATGAAGCCAATCGACACGGCAGCGAAGCGGCGGCTCGTGACGCTGGGTGCGGTGCTCGCGTCGGGTGCGTTGGTCGTGGGGATCGCCGTGCACGCGAGTGCCGCGTCTGCAAACCCGGCGGCCGTAGTTAGCTGGATCAAGAGTTCGAACTCGCTCAACAGCAGTGTTGAGGTCGCGAATCTGAACGGCAGCGACGTGCGCAGGCTCGGGCCCGGCACGTTTGCGACGGTCGCGCCGGATGGCGCCCGGGTGGCAGTCGTGGAGTCGCTGCCGCCGGCCGACAACGCAACCTCCGAGCTGCTCCTGTACCCGGCGAGCGGCGGCGTCGCGGCGGTGAAGCTCTACCACTGCGGCGGCTTTCTCGACATCGACGGCTGGTCGACGGACTCGAAGCTGATCCTCGCAAGCTGCCCCCACGGCCTCAACGACAAAGGTCCGCTGCTCGTGATCGCGGCCGACGGCGGCTCGGTCGCGACGATCGCGAGCGGCGTCATTGATGGCGCGAGCTTCGCGCCGAACTCCTCCGACGACGTCGTCTACGCGCTCGGCTCCTCGCAGCTCCTGACCGCGCCGGTCAACCTCTTCACGACCTCGCCGACGGGGAAAGGGACGCGGCAGCTCACGCACGGTTGGGTCATCTCCGCTCCGGCCTGGGGACCCAACTACATCGTCTTCGCCCGCACCACCTCGCGCGGGAAGGTGTTCGCGCCGATCAACCAGCTCTGGTCGATCGACTCGAACGGCACCGCACTCCGGCAGCTCACGCACATGAAGGTCGATCCGCTCGCCAGCGGTCTGGAGCCGGTTGCCTTCTCGGCCAATGGACAGCATCTGCTCTGCGGCTTCAGCGGAACCGACCAGAGCTCCTCGTGGGCCGTTACGCTGGGCGGCAAGACCGTTGTTCTACGTCAGCTTCTGAACGAATTCAGTGCTCCCGACAGCATCTCGCGCGACGGCAGCGAGGTCCTGCTGACGAAGGGCTTCGAGGGCGATCCGACCTCGGTTGTGAGCGCGCCCTGGCGCGGTGGCAAGCCGACGGTGCTCGTGCCGCACGGCGCAAACGCGAGCTGGAACGAGTAGCGACTCTCAAGACCGCGTCGACCGCGCGACTGCTGCGCATAGCGCCAAGCGGCAGCCGTCGGCAAAGATGGTGGTGCCCAGGCGCGGGCTAGCCGGAGTGCCGTAAGGGGCGTATCGCCGGTTCGGCCACGATCACTGCGAGCCGGTGTTCGGCGCCGTTTGTCTTGACGCATACGAAGCCGTGCCTCTCATACTGGGCGTCGTCAGCGACCTTGCAACGCTGCCCGTTCTGGAATGCCGACGCCGGCACCGGAACGGCGCCTATCGCCGGCACAGCAAGCAGCGTTGCGGTGATAATGAGCTTCGCGCGGACCATCGCTCGCCTCCTCGCGTCTGGGTTCCCACGTACCACTACGCTCGGGCTGCAATTGCATCACGCTAGCCATAGGTGGGCCCGCGTCAAGTGTTCCTGGTGGCGCATTCCGCAAGCGTGGCGCCGCGTTGGCCTAGGGCCCCCATGATGAGCATGGTGACGCTATGGCGTCCTGTCGGCCAGACGTCCAGCCGACGCGATCGTCCCAGCTGTTCGACTATCCGTGAAGGTTGCCGTCGCGCCACGTGCAGTACGTCCGGCGCGTTGTTTGCGCGTGACTTCGATGCTGCCCCATTTCGGGCAACGACGCACACGGCGTGAGGTCTGTGCCCAGGCCCCGCGCTGGAGGCCTGGGTGTTCGTGTTGGAGGTCTTAGCTCAGTGCTTGGACGACTGTGCCGTTGTGCAGTGTGGTGACCGTGGCCTTGGCGATCCACGCCGGGGCGGCGCCAGAGGACATCTCCGACCAGCTCGGCGTCTCCTGCCAATGCTTGGCGATGCCGGTCGGCGACGCGTAGA
>PMKB01000153.1 GCA_003157595.1 Solirubrobacterales bacterium | reverse complement strand
CAGGCCGCCGCCGTGCAGCGCGTAGGACACGGTGCCGGAGCAGTCATACCCGTGGGACTTGAACGAGTGATGTCCGCCGCCGTAGACGTAGGGGCGCCCGATGATCTTGTTCGCCGCCCAGATGATGTCCTGCACGACGGCGGGCGCCTGCTCGGGGGCGGCGGCGAGGCCGTGCACGATTTCGGCGGTCGAGCCCGGCACCAGCAGGTGCGGCAGGCCGTTGGACGGTGTGCCGGCGATCGTTCCGCCGTTGACGTCCGCGACCTCCGTCTGGGGGCCGTAGAGGACCAGCGCGCCGGTGGCGGTCTCGACGTAGACCGGACCGCTGTAGACGGAGGTCGGCGACGCGCCCTTGGCGAGCACGATCGGCGCCTGGTCGACGCCGCGCTCGGCTGGGAGCGTTGCCGGCGGCGTGCCGGGGGAAGTGAGAGTGCCTGTGAAGCCGGTCGCGCCGGTTGCTCCGGTCGCGCCGGTCGCTCCCGTGGGCGTGATGCTCGCGGGCGCCGTGGCGCCGCCGACCGTTGTCCCGCTGGGCGTCGTGTCTGCCAGCGCTTCCGAGGCGACCACCCCGAATGCAAGCAACGCAGTCCCCACGATGCAGGCGTGACGCAGACGCACAGATACCTCTCTCTGAAGCCTGCCGGGTTAGCTGACGGGCTCGCGCTGAAAGAGCAGCGCGTCTCGCGGCTCCACCGCGAAATTCGCCCCAACAACTTGGTTCCCCGGCTCCGCGGCTTCTGGCCACGGATTCGGCGTGTTTGCTCAATCTAGCAGGGTGTACAGACGGGTGGGGAAAAATCGCCGACCGGCCAGTGTAATACCGCAAATTGGGTAGATCGGCGAGCCGGGCGCCGCGAAACCGCTGCCGCGAGCGGCTCGCCCCGCCACGGGCCTCTACGATGCGGACCTCCGCGACCGCACGACAAGGAGCTTGAGATGTGCCACGAGCTGGATTCCGAACCGCCCATCCCCGCAATTGCCGGCGCCGCGATCTCGCACTCCGACGTCGTGCTCGATGCCACCGACGGCAACCGCCTCGCCGCCTTCCTCGCCACACCCGATCAGCCCTCGCCCGTCGGCGTCGTGATCCTGCCTGACGTCCGCGGCCTCTACCACTTCTACGAGGAGCTCGCGCTGCGTTTCGCCGAACGTGGCTATGCGGCGATCGCGATCGACTACTTCGGGCGCACGGCCGGCGTCGCCAAGCGCGACGGCAACTTCCAGGCGATGGAGCACACGATGCAGACGACGCCCGAGGGCGTGCAGGCAGACATCGCGGCCGCCGTGGAATACCTGCGCTCGCCCGCCGGCGGTTCGCGCGGCGCGATCTTCACCGTCGGCTTTTGCTTCGGCGGCGCCAACTCGTGGCTCGCGGCCGCGGGCGGACACGGACTGGCCGGCGCCGTCGGGTTCTACGGCATGCCCGGGGAACGTGCCGGGCGGCCGGGCCCGACCGCCGCCGCCGAGCGGATCGAGGCGCCGATCCTCGCGCTGCAGGGCGGTGCCGACGCGCACATCCCCGCGGAGGCAAACGAGGCCTTCGACGCCGCGCTGAGCGCCGCCGGGGTCGAGCACGAGGTGGTCACGCTGGCCGATGCGCCGCACAGCTTCTTCGACCGCCACTTCGAGGAATTCCAGCGCCAGTCCGACGAGGCCTGGACGCGGACGCTCGCCTTCATCGAGGCCCACAGCCGGGCCTGAAGACGGCTGCTCTCAGCCCTCGCCGAAGCTGAACGCGATCTCGTCCACGTAGCACCACCACCAGGACTCCCCCGGCTCGATCGAGCGCATCAGCGGATGCGCGCTCGCGCGGAAGTGCTTGGTCGCATGCTGGTTGGGGCTCGAGTCGCAGCATGCGACATGCCCGCAGACCATGCACTCGCGCAGGTGCAGCCATTGCGAGCCGATCGCCAGGCAGTCGCTGCAGCCGATCTCGCTGTCGCGCTTGACGTGGGCGTCGGCCTGGTCGAGGTGGCTGCAGGTCTGGGCCATCGTGTGTCGTTGCGATCGGGGTCGCGGAGTGAGCGCAAGCAGCCTAACGCTTCGCTCGCCGGGCGGACGCATCCCCGGCTCTCAGGTCTTTCCCAGCTTCTGTGCAGCCGCCGCCAATGCAGGCGCCGCAACATTCGCGCTGCAATCTGAGCACGACCGAAAGGAGAACGGAGCCCCGATGAGCACGATCCAGTCACTCGACGCCGCACCGGCAATCGCCGCCCGCTCGCGCCTGGCGCCGCGTGAGGCGGCCGGTGAGCAGCGCTGGGTGCGCCCCGCGCTGATCGCGCTGCTGGCGCTGACCGCCGTCGCCTACCTGTGGGGTCTCGGCGCCTCGGGCGACGCGAACAGCTTCTACGCCGCGGCCGTGCAGGCCGGGACCCGCAGCTGGAAGGCCTTCTTCTTCGGCTCGCTTGACTCCTCGAGCTTCATCACGACCGACAAGCCGCCCGCGTCGATCTGGGTGATGGCGCTGTCGGGGCGGATCTTTGGCTTCAGCAGCTGGAGCATGCTCGTGCCGCAGGCGCTCGAGGGTGTCGCCGCCGTCGGCTTGCTCTACGCGGCGATCAAACGCTGGTTCGGCCCCGCCGCGGGCCTGGCCGCCGGCGCGATGCTCGCCCTCACGCCCGTCGCTGCGCTGATGTTCCGCTTCAACAACNNCGACCGGCGCGCTGATCGGCTTCGCCTTCCTGGCGAAGATGGGACAGGCGCTGCTGGTCGTCCCGGCCTTCGGCCTCGTCTATCTGCTCTGCGCCCCGACGGGCATCCGCCGGCGGATCACCGGCGCGTTGGCCGGGCTCTCCGCGCTGATCGTCAGCGGCGGCTGGTGGGTCGCGATCGT
>PMKB01000297.1 GCA_003157595.1 Solirubrobacterales bacterium | reverse complement strand
AGCCCGTAGCCGAACACGGCAAAAGCGACCGGCAAAGCAATCGCCATCTGTGCCTCCTTTCCTAGGTACCTATCGCTGCCTTAAGCGGTGCCGCGCGTTCTTCTTCGACGAATCCGCCCGCGCCGTCTTGCGGCGCCGCAATGTCGGCGACACATCGTGCTGCCGACAGCTCACGCATCGGTGGCCTCGGGGCGGGCGTCTTGGGCGCTCAGAGCGTCGTTGGCGCAGGCGGTCGCCTGGTTGGCACTCATGAACGCGACCACACGCCTAAGTCGTGGAGGGCATGCGGTCGTGCCAGCCGTTCGGGCGTCGGCATCGCCGTCGCGCAACGTCCCGAACACCGCCGCAACCGCGTCAACGCTACTCGCGGTCAAATCGGTGGGAACCAGCGTCTGGGGCACATCGACCTCCCGGGTTCGTACAAGCGAAACCTCAGAAAGTCAGATCGTGTTGCCCGCCCCTGCTGTGGGCCGACCTCACAGTGGATGCCCTTCGCCGCTTAGTTTACTCCACCCACCAAGCCGACACGAACACCGCCTCAGGAAGCTGGCGCAGCCGCTTAGCTTGCCGCCGTGTCGCGTCAGCCAGGCGGCGAAGGCCGCCCGTTTGCCGCGATCTCGTGCGCGACGACGAGATCGGTGGCCGCGAGCTCGCACATCATGTCGGGGTTCTGCTGGCTGCCGCTTATGAAGCCGATCACGGGCCAGCCGGTCGCCTGCTCGATGACCTCTTCGTAGCCACGTCGCATCGTCCCGATCAAGAGCGCAGTGACCGTTGGTGACCACGACGGACTAGCAGTTTGATCGGGTTGATGCCGAGCAGGCTGGCCTGAGGCGGTACGAGGCGAGCCTGGTCCGGTTGGGCGATGCCAAGGCGACCGCTCGCGTCAGTACGGTTGGCGTCGGCGTGCCTCGAGTGATCGCATCCGTTTGTCTGCTCGTTGGGCTGGTGATGTGTCTGGCTGGTTGTGGCCTTGACCGGCGTCAACAGGCTCTGGTCAGCGTCGAGCAGCTCACGTCGATTGCGGCGGAGGGCGCGTTGATGGCCGACGACCTTGCGCGGCAGCGGACAACAACAACGTTCGTGCGCGTGCATGGTGATGAGCTCAGCGCGCAGGCCCAGCACGAGGCCGAGAAGCTCAACGACGATTCGATCCCGCGAGATCTGAAGGCGCGGGCGCAGGCCGCGATCAAGCTCGCGTCTGAGATCGGCGGCGCGATCGACGAGCTGCGTACCTCGCCCCAGGACCGCGGGCAGGACCGCCGGGACGGGGCGAAGCTGCGCCATTGGTCGGCCGAGGCTTACAGGATCGCGAATTCGATATGAAGAAGGTCTTGGGGCTCGCGCTTGGGATTCTCGCCGCGATCGGCGGGTTCGTCGACATCGGTGAGCTGGTGTTCAACGTCCAGGCGGGCGCCAGCTTCCGCTACAGCCTGCTGTGGGCGGTAGTCCTCGGTGTCATCGCGATCATCGTGTTCGCGGAGATGAGTGGCCGTGTTGCGGCGGTCTCGGGCCGCCCGGTCTTTGACGTGGTGCGGATGCGGATGGGACTGAACGTCGGCTTGGTGACGCTCGCGGCATCGCTGTTGATCAATCTGATCACGCTCGCGGCCGAGGTGGGCGGCGCGGCGCTCGTGCTGCAGCTGCTGTTGAACTTCAAAGTGGGGACAATGATCCTGCTGGCGGCAATCGCTTTGGTGTTGATCGTCTACTTCGTGCCGTTTGACGGAATAGAGCGGATCTTCGGCTACATGGGGTGCGCCCTGCTGATCTTCCTCGTCGCGGCAATCCACTTGAAACCTGACTGGCATCAGGTCGCGCGGGGGCTGGTCCCGAGCTGGAGTGGGTCGTGGCTCTATGCGTATTTCGCGGTGGGTGTGATCGGTTCCGCGATAGCTCCGTACGAGGTCTACTTCTATTCGTCAGGGGCGATCGAGGATCGCTGGACCGTCAAGGACCTGAACTTCAATCGCGTGAACGTCACGCTGGGGTTCGTGCTTGGCGGCATCTTGTCGGCCGCGTTGATCATCGTCTCCGCGGAGGTCTTCGCGCCGCTTCACGTCAGCCCGGGCTATCTCGGCACCACCGCGTTGGGAGCCGAGCAGGCATACGGAGCGATAGGACTGCTGCTTGCGCTGTTGGGAATGCTCTTTGCGGTGGGTGGCGCGGCGGTGGAGTGTGCGTTCTCTGGCGCGTACTCGCTCGCGCAGTTCGCCGGCTGGGAATGGGGCAAATACCGCCGCAAACGCGACGCGCCGCGCTTCACGCTTACCTGGATGATCTTTTTTGCGCTCGCGTTCGTCATTGTCGAAAGCGGTGTTGATCCTGTGCAGCTGACCGAGTACGCGGTGATTTTCTCGGCGGTTGCGCTGCCGTTGACCTACTTGCCGGTTCTGCTGATCGCCCGCGACCCGACGTACATGGGCGAGCACGTCAACGGCATCGTCGGCAACGTCCTTGGCTGGACGTTCTTCGTGATCCTCCTCGGCGTGTCGCTGGCCGCGATCCCGCTGATGGTCATCACCCACGGAGGAGCGAGCTGATGAGCGACTTCCCCGATCTCATGGACCTCGCCTACCGCATCCTCGACGACCAGCTCGTCGACGTCGACGGGCGGCGGTGCGGACGCGCGGACGACATCGAGTTCGAGGGTGGGCTCGGCGACCCGCCCCGCCTCTACGCGATCATTAGCGGCTCGGGCAGCTGGCATCGGCGATTCCCCCGTCGGCTGCGCGGCATCGGCGCACGAGTATTCGGCAACGGCGTCAGCGGCGCCGACGTGATCCGCGTGCCGTGGAACCAGATCGATGAGATCGGAGCCGTCCTAAAACTCAAAGCCAAGGCGCGCGAGCTCGGCCTAGGGCAAGGCGACTACCGTGAGGGCGTGCGGGTCGCCCACTGGCCGAAGTCATGATCCGGGCGAGCGACCTCCTTGGCTGCGTCGTACACACAGAATCCGGCAAGAAGGTCGGCCGCGTTCACGACCTCCGCGCCAAGACGACCGAAAGTGACTGCCTGCTGATAGGGCTCATGGTCGGACGAGGCGGGATGCTCGCGCGCCTGGCTGGCGGCGGCGCAGGCGCCGGGCCCACGCGCGGCGACGACGTCGTTCCCTGGGAAGCGATCACCCACCTTGAAGACGGGCAGATCATCATTCGTGACTAGCCCCGCTGCCCGAGCTTGATCGGTTCGCGCCGAGCAGGCCGGTGCCGTGCCGCCGATGGCGCAGCAACTGACGCCGAGCCCGATGTGTCGCGACCCCGTGCTGGCGGCGCGTACTCCGAGTCTGGCGGCGGCGGGTGGGTTCGGTCGCTCTCTGCGTCAAAGCCCCGTGCTTCCCGCTCTTACCTGCGACTCGACCGCCATCTCCTAACTTACCCGCGGCGTCACTTCGGCAGGCTCGCCGGCTAGCACGAGCCGCGGTTAGCCGACCCCTCCCGCCCGGCCTACGCGACTGGTCCCGCGTGACAGCAGTCGCCTGGCCGCCGGTCTCGCCGGTGTCTGCATTGGACGACCGGCAGTCGCCGTGGGAATTTGGGGCCGCGTGTCTCCCATACCATCCAACGGGAGGGGCTTTGTACAACAGCCAGAGCGAACATCGACAGAACACGACAGCGTGCTACGCGTCTGAGGTCACCGGGGGCCATGAGGCGCGATTGGCGGGGCTCGTCTCCGCGAGGAGTGCGTGACCGCACACCCGAGCCATGGATGTTGTACCCGCACCTCTGTCCGACGACGCGTTGGCGAACCGCCGACCTTTTGGCAGCTTTGCCGTATCGCTGCATATCGATGGCAATCCACGCACAAGCGGACGCGCGCGGCCAATGGCAGGGAGGTGCGAAACACCACGTGAACATTGGCGTTTCGCGCCTCTCTCTCAGTGCAGGCGGGATGCTCGGCAAGCAGGAGGTCGGCGGTTCGATCCCGCCTGGCTCCATCGCAGAAAGGTATGCAAATGCACGATATTCGCGCCAACCGCGCCGCCGGGGTCGGGAGGCACATTCAGTCGAGTCCTCTACCGGCTCGATGACGCTCCGCGCCTGGCTTCGATCGACATGGCGTTGAAGGATCCATTCTGGTTGATGCTGGCCGGGTTCGGTGGCGGTCTGGTCGGGAGTGTGGCGGGACTGGCGTCGCTGGTCAGTTACCCTGCTCTCCTTGCCGCGGGCCTCCCGCCGGTGAGCGCCAATGTGTCGAACACCGTCGCCCTGGTGTTCGGGAGTGTCGGCTCGGTCTCTGGCTCGGTCGTGGAACTGCGCGGTCAGCGTGCTCAGGCCCGGCGGCTTGGCGCGATCGCTATCGCCGGTGGCATGTTCGGCGGGCTACTGCTGCTGGCCACACCGTCGGGCGCATTTGTACGGATCGTGCCGTGGCTGATCGCCGGGGCATCGCTCGCGATTCTCATCCGACGTAGACCCGGTGGCCCGATGCCGGCGGAAGGGCATCGGCCGTCATGGGCGATCAGCGTTGGCGTGTTTCTCGTCGCGGTCTACGGCGGCTACTTTGGCGCGGCGGCGGGCGTGCTGCTTCTCGCCCTGCTGCTGTTCGCCAGTGGGGAAACGTTGGCGCGGAGCAACGCCATGAAGAACCTTTTGCTCGGCATGGCCAACGCCGTTGCCGCGGTGGCGTTCGTTGCGTTCGGGCCGGTGCGCTGGTCGGCGGTCGTGCCGCTCGCGGTCGGCTTCCTGGTCGGTGGACGACTCGGCCCGATTGTCGTCCGCAAGGCGCCGGCGGGTCCCTTGCGGGTCCTCATTTCAGCTGCGGGGCTGGGCTTGGCGATCCACCTCGGCTTGGACGCGTATCGCTGAACGCCGAGCATAAGCCCCTGGTCGCGCGCTGGGCTTGTCGGCCGTGCTCGTCTCCCGGTGCGTTCAATCCAAGCGTTTGTCGCGCTCGCGTCACGCGTGATGAAGGCCTGTCCGTGCTCAGGGGCCGCCGCGCACAGCCACGTTGAGGGCAGGGAGATGGTCGCCGATTCACGGCCTCCGCCTACAATCGCCGCGTGCTGCGCAACCACGGCGTGTCTGGGCGACTGCGTGTCGCGCTGGTGGCGCTTGCCGCAGGAGCGTTCGCGTCGACGCTGTCCACGGGGCCGGCGTCCGCGGGCGCAAGCGGCGGGTGCGGGTCGGCGACGAGTGCCACGCGCGCTGCAGTCGACACGACGGTGGTCAACGACATATACGCCAACGAGCTGGCCGGAGGCGAGGTCACCCGCGATCTCGAGGAGGTGACCGGCTCAAGCGATCTGGTCACTGCCGTCATCGACGGGAACCGCACGGCCGCGTTGGCGGCGGTCAAGCGGATCGTCTACCACCCGGGCTGGCACATCGTGCGTCTGCGGGCGTTCGGCGGTGCCGGGCGGGTTCTCGCGGACGTCGGCGGCCCGTATGTGATCGCCCCCGTTGCAGGCGTCCTTCGCGCGGCCGGCGGCGCCGTCGTCGNNCGGCGATCCGATCGGCATCTACGTCAGGGGCAATCTTGTCACGCAGCTGGGCGCCGCGCGGCTCCCCGCGAGGCTGCCGAGCGGCTCCGTGGTGCGTCGGGGCCACGTCACCTACCAGGCCGTGAGTCAGACCTATGACGCGTTCCCGACCGGCACGCTGCAGGCTGTTTTGCTCATCGCTCCGTCGCCCCGATCGCTGAACGCCACCCCGTGCGCCGAGGTCAGAGCCGACGAGTTCGGCCGAATCGCCAGGCGCCTGGTCACCCGGCTCGGGCCTGCGGATCTCCACGGGTACGCGTTCTGGATCCGCGTCTACACCGGAGCCCAGGTCTTCGTGCGCGACGCGAACGGCATGCAGCTGACCTCGAGCCCCGTGCCGGATGTCGGCCCGTCGGTGCTGCCGGAGAGCGGCGTCGTGAGCTACCAGGACACAAGCTGGCTCGTGTATTCGTTCCCGGTCGCCGCCGGCGCGCTGCTCTACATGCTGATCGCGGCGAGCTGACCCGCACCGAGCGTGTTCTGACCGCCGCAGCCAGCACGAGCAGCAGCTGCGACCCCGACCTTCAGCCGTAGAGCGAGCGCGCGCCGGGATCGGCTGCGATCCGGCGCCCGACGATCAGATCGGCGACCAGCGCGCTCCACCCCGTCTGGTGCGACGCGCCAAGCCCCGCTCCGTCGTCGCCGTTGAAGTACTCGTAGAACAGCAGGTTCTCGCGCCAGCGCGGATCGCTCTGCATCCGCTCGACGCCGCCGAAGACGGGACGGCGGCCGTCGCCATCGGGCAGCCAGAGCGCGATCAGCCGCCGGCGCAGGTCGGCCGCGATCGCGGTCAGCGTCAACTCCTCGCCAGAGCCGGTCGGGTATTCGGCCACGATGGCGTCGCCGACCTGCTCTCCCAACCGAGCCAGGGCGTCCACGAACAGGTAGTTGAGCGGCATC
>PMKB01000009.1 GCA_003157595.1 Solirubrobacterales bacterium | reverse complement strand
GATCCCGGAGCAGGACGCGCAGAAGTTGGTCCACGACCTTCAGGTCCAGCAGGTCGAGTTGGAAATGCAGAATGACGAACTGCGCCGGAGCCAACTGGAGCTGGAAGAGGTCCGCAACCGCTACTCGGATCTCTACGACTTCGCGCCTGTCGCCCTGCTGACTTTGGGTGAGCGCGGGGAGGTGCTGGAAGCCAATCTCGCCGCGGCCAGCCTGCTGGGCCTGGCGCGAAAGGAGCTGGTGCACCAAAGGATCACGCGCTTCATCCCGGCCGACGCGCAGGACTCCTTCGATAAATACTGCCATCAAGTGTTGCGCTCGCGGACCCGGCAGACCGGCGAGCAGACGCTCAGGACCGCCACGGGCGGCTGCTTGACGGTGAGGTTGTATGGCATCGCCGCGGAGGACCCGATAACCCACGAGGCCAATTACCGCCTTAGCCTCAATGACATCACCGAGCGCAAGGAAACCGAGCGGCGCCGCGAACTCACCAGCGCCCATGTACCTGCGGGCGGATCAGCTCGTCGTAGATCTCCGCCACCGCCGCAAGCTGCTCGCCGGACAGATTCGAAAGCGCGGCGCTCGCCGCGTTCGCTCGAGCCTGGTCCGGACTGCGCGCGCCGGGGATCACGACCGAGACGCCGGGCTGGTCGATGATCCAGCGGAGCGCGAATTGCGCCATCGCGCAGCCGGCCGGCACGACAGCGGCCAGCCGGCGGACCGCCTCCAGGCCCACATCGAACGGGACACCGGAGAACGTCTCCCCCACATCGAAGGCCTCGCCGTGGCGGTTGTAGTTGCGGTGATCGTCGGCGGCAAACGTCGTGTGCTCGTCGTAGCGCCCCGACAGCAGGCCCGAAGCGAGTGGCACTCTGGCGATGATCGCCACGCCCGCCTCTCGCGCGGCGGGAAGCACCTGCTCGAGCGGCTTGAGGCGCAAACAGTTGAGGATGATCTGGATGCTCGCGACGTTCGGGCGCGCGATCGCCGCAAGCGCCTCGTCACAGGTCTCGACGGACACGCCGTAGCGGCGGATCCGGCCGTCCGCCACCATCTCGTCGAGCGTGTCGAACACGGCGTCGTCGTCGTAGACCGCCGCCGGCGGGCAGTGCAGCTGGACGAGATCGATCGTGTCGACGCCGAGGTTTTGCCGCGAGCGATCGTTCCAGGCGAGAAAGTTCTCGCGGCTGTAGTTCTCCGCCAGCTGGGGCAGGCGCCGGCCCATCTTGGTGGCGATCATGACGCCGGCGTCGGGCCGTCGGGCAAGCAGCTTGGCGCAACTGCGCTCGCTACGCCCGTCGCCGTAGACATCGGCTGTGTCGATGAAGGTGACGCCGGCGTCCAGCGCGGCGTCCAGCACAGCCGCAGCGTCCTCGTCGCCGATCTCACCCCAATCGGCGCCGAGCTGCCAGGCGCCCAGGCCCACCACGCCAACGGACCGCCCCACACGTTCGAGCACTCTCTGTTCCACGCGGTCAGCATATGGCGTGCGCCGCGCCGGCGCACTGGCCCGGCGCACTGGCCCGGCGCACTGGCCCGGCGCAGCGCTACCGGCGAGGCCGATTGCGCACGAGCACGATCGCGAAGGCTGCGATCAGGGCGCCGACGACCAGCCAGGCGAGCAGGCCTTCGTCAGCCGCGACATCGGCAATCGACGGACCGATCCAATACGCGGCGAGTCCGATCGCGAGCGCCCAAACCGCGGCCGAGGCGGCGTTCACGGGCACATAGAGCGACGCTCGCATCCTCACGATCCCAGCGACCCACGACGGCGTGAAGAGCACGGCGAGCACGCCATAGCGAGCGAAGAAACGATCGCCGCTGGCGGTCAACGCGAGCCGAATGCCGTGCAGCGGCCCGGGCGCCGTCAGCACGCCCCGGCCGGCCCGCCGACCAACGATCCAACCGAGCATCCCGCCAACGGTGGCTCCTGCCCAGGCGACCAGGATGAGCGAGGAGAGGTCGAGATGATTGTGCGCCGCAGCGATGCCGGCCGCGATCAGCAGCGCCTCGCCCGGTCCGGGCAGGCCCGCCCAACTTGCGCCTGAGGCGATCAACACGCCGACGTAGTCGATACCCGGCCCGCGCGGGTGAATTTGGATGTGGAGATGCAGCACGGCAAGTGTCGAAAGCTGCAAATCCGGGCTGCTCACCCAGGCATCCTGACACGAGACTCACGCGACACCGTCGCTCGGCGCGCGCGGGCGCGGGCGCGGGCGCGGCCTGGCCGCGGACGGCAGTCGCGAACGCGCGCCTGCTCGCCCGCGGCTCGACCGGACACCGCAGCGTCACCGCCCGCGCGAGCCCGACCCCAGCCGGACCGGCGCGTGCCGGAATCGACGCTCAGCCGGCGAGCCAGGTGTCGGTGAAGCCGTCGCCGGTCGCGTTCAGCGGACCGGAGGTGGCGAGTTGCGTGGAGTTCTGGTCGATCTCCATCACGGTCAGCGGGAAGCTGGAAATCGGTCCGGTCAGGCCGTTCGCCGTGGCGGTCGCGTGTGAGAACTGCACGGGCGAGTATTGCGCGAGCGTCTGGCATTGCGGGCTGCATCCGTCCGGGTCCTCGACCATCCACTCCGCCGAGCCCTGGCTCAGCCCCGGCGTAGGCGAGGCGATCTGAGTGGCGAACGTCCAGTTCTGAGTCGTGTCCGCGAGCGTGAGCAGCCAGGTCGTGCCAGACAAACTGACGGAGCCGGTCATCGCGTCACCCGGCGCCACGGGGTAGCTCGAGCCGGGCAGCGGAACCGCGTAGCCGTTGTTGACGGCTGGATCGCCATACATCTCATACCAGGCCCAGTAGGTCGGAATCCCGCTGAAGCAGTCGGTCTCGGTGCCGTCCTGCTCGACGCTAGTACCGTCTCCGATCCCAGGCCACTGCGCGGCCCAACTCGTCGCGCCGGCCTGACACGTCACGGTCGGCACCGTCCAGCTGGCACTGACCGCCGTGAAGCTCTCGCCCGGCGTTGCGAAGGCGATATAGCCCGAGAAGCTCGTCGTCGACTCCGGTATCACGCTCAGCGTGGCCGCGGCCGTCGTGGCCGTGCCGGCCGAGTTCGTGAACAGGGCCCGGTACTCGTAGCCGTTTTCGGCGGCGCTGACCGCGAACGACGCGCTTGTCTGCGTCCAGGTGGCGCCACCGTTGGCGGAGACCTGCCACTGCGCGCTCGGCGACGGGCTCCCCGACGCTGCGGCGGCGAAGGTCACCGATGCGCCGGCTGCGACACTCTGGTCGGTCGGCTGGCTCGTGATCACGGGAGCGCCTGGCGCAGCCGCCTGGCCGCCGAGGAGCGAGGCGGCGACCTGGGAACTCGACGCGGCCGAGCCCGCCGAGCGAGTGTTGACACCCGAGGCGGCGGTCACGCCCGGAAGGGTCCCCCCGGCGGAAGCGGACCGGGCGCGCCGGCGTTCGACGACGACGTCGCGCACCGTCCTGCGCGTTCCGCGGCCATTGCCCGCGGTCAGATAGAGAACATAGCGCCGCGGCGAGGAGGTGCGGTTGCGCGGCACTCTGACGGTGATCGAGGCGAGCCCGGACTTGCAGTTCCTGGTGGACGGAAGCGCTTTGAGGACGCCCGCGGAGGAGAAGCGGCAACTCGTGGCGCGGCGCACCCGCGCACGCAGGCGCACGGTTCCGCCCGCTGCCGGCAAGGTCGAGGGGGTCGCCATCAGCCGCTCGGCGTTTGCACGCCGCGCCTTCTGACGCCGCGCCATCGTCGGCGCCGGTGGTGGCACAAGCGCCGGTGCGCGGACGGTCCCCGCGGCACGCAGGCCGACCGGCTTGGAGCCCGCCGGACCCGCCGCTGACGAGACGAGCAGAGCGCAGGCCGCCAGCAGGCACAGCGAGAGCCGGGCGAGACGACCCCGGCCGCAGTGGCGCGAAGGCCGATCGCGGCGACCGTCTGTCGACCGAGCGCAGCTTGAATCGGTGCTGGTTTGCACACTTCTGCATCGGTTCGGCGGCGTCCGCTTGCAAGGGCGAGCGGACGGGTGGTTGAGGCGCCGCTTACGCGTCCACCCAGGCGGTGTCTACAGGCGCCGGTCGGCGGCAGACGCCAGCGGGCGCGGCGGTTCTACGCCGGGTCGACGCCGGTGCCGCGCCCCGGCTCGCGTACCCTGGTGCGGATCGTCGCAACCCCGACGAGCGCACAGACCGCGCATATCCCGGCCCCGGCCGCCAGCGTCACACGCACCCCTTCGGTGGCAACGAGCGCGCCGGCGCCGATCAGTCCGATGAGATAGCACGCGCCCTCAACGGTGTCCTTGGCACCGAACAGGCGGCCCTGAACCGAAGCCGGGACGCGAAGCTGAATGAGCTGCATTTCGCTGACATTGACCAGCGCGTTCGCGTAGCCGGTCGCGGCGAAGGCGATCGTCGCGGGCAAAACGCTCCCGACGATCGCGCTTCCGAACATGCCCACAGCGGTGAGTATCTGCGCGTCGAGGTAGCGGTGGATCAGGACGCGTCCGAGCACGCTGCCGCGCCGCGCCACCAACACCGTCGCCGTGACCATCCCCCCGCCGTAGCACGCCACCAGCAGGGCGTAGTCGCTACGGCTCCCGTGCAGCACCTTCGTCGCGAGCAGTGGCTCGCAGACGTTGAGCAGGCCGCCCGCGATGACCGCCGAGGCCGAGGTGGCGATCACGGCCGCGATCCCCGGCGAGGCGAAGGCGACCGCCAGGCCTGCACGTAAGCCCGATCCGTGGGAGCCCTCGCGCTGCTCCCGCGGCAGCGAGCCGATCGTGACCGTGGCCATTACCCCCGCAGCGATCAGGAAGCTCAGCGCGTTCAGTGCCAGCGGGAGCGCCACTCCGAGTAGCGCGAACAAGCCCGCAGCGATGAGCGGGCCCACGCTGATGCCGATCCATCGGCAGGTGTCGTACCACGCTGCCGCGACCTGACTCGCCTCGCCGGCGACGATCGGCAGCGCCGACCGCAGCGCCGGGCGCAGCAGCGCATTGCCGATCCCGGCGAGCAGCGCGAGTCCGAGGATCGAGACGGCGGTGTGCGCAAACGCCAAGCCCGTCCAGGCCGCGGCCTGCAGCAGGTTCGCCGTGACGATCAGCATCCGCCTGGAGTGGCGGTCGGCAAAGCCGCCGAACCAGGCGCCGAACGCGATCGCCGGAACGAAGTCGGCTAGCAGCACCGCCGTGACCGCCCACG
Organism: Solirubrobacterales bacterium; assembly: GCA_003157595.1. GTDB lineage: Bacteria > Actinomycetota > Thermoleophilia > Solirubrobacterales > Solirubrobacteraceae > Palsa-513. The sequence goes on along the minus strand of PMKB01000009.1, from coordinate 1,933 downwards.
ACGTGTGCAAATAGCGCAGCGTCAGTAGGAGCAGCGACACGTAGCCGACGCCGCTGCCCAGACAGGACTGCAGCCACGCCGCGAGCAGCCGCGAGAGCGCCGAGTTGGATCTCAGTATGGCCGCCACGAGAGGCGGCGAGCGTAGCGGGCACGCCCTGGCAGCGCCACCGGTGCATCGGGTTGCTCAGCTATGAATGGGATCTTGCAGGTCTGAGGAGGAATTAGCACAGATGCGTAGGTTTGTGTCACACTGTGCTCTGTCGGGATCCACCATCTCTCCCAGATTGCGAGGAGAAAGTATGCCTTCCGCGAAATGAGCTCCCACGAACCGTCGATGGATCAACCCATCGGTGGCGAAGTGCGTCTGATCGCCCGAGAGTCCGGCACGTGAATAGCGTGCCAGGCTGGTCGGGCGACAGTCGTTAAGCGGCAGACCGGGCGTCGTCGTCGCTGCCGCCGCTCAGCGAGCGGACGGATGCGTCGGGCCGGCAGCGTGAGAAGCGTCGCTGCCGCCGCTCAGCGAGCGGACGAATGCGTCGAGTTGCTCGCGTGAGAAGCGTCGCTGCCCGCCGGGCGTGCGATACCCGAGCAGGTGGCCGTTGTTGCTCCATCGGCGCACTGTCGCCAATGACACGCCGAGGTAGCTGGCGGCCTGCGAGCTCGTGAAGCCCAGCTCCGTCAGGCTGCGGCGCGCTGCTGCCTCTGTCGTTGCGGTCATGAGCTGGTTCTCCGGCGTCGTTGGATTGCGTCCCGTGTCTCATCGGCGCCGCGAACAGGTTCGGTGAGCATCGCGTCGGTATGCGGACGTCTGACCGAGGGACCGCCGGTCCGGCTCACGACGGCACAGGTACGCGCAGCGAACGCTCCCAGCGTCATCTCGCGCCCCTGGGCGCCCTTGACCCGGTGACCGCCAGCAGCTCCCCCGGCGCGGACAACTCGCCGCTGTCCGCCTCGCCGGCGCCCTCCTCGCCGGCGCGCGGCGCCGCGGCGATCCAGCGGCGCAGCACGTCGTTGAGCGCCTGCGAGCGCACCGGCTTAGCAAGGTAATCGTCCATACCGGCCTCCAGGCAGCGTTCGCGATCGCCGGTCATTGCGTGCGCGGTCATCGCGATAACCGGTGTGTGCCGGCCGGTCCCGTCCTCGCGGCGGCGCAGCTCTCTGGTTGCCTCGTAGCCGTCGATATCGGGCATCTGGCAGTCCATCAGCACCGCGTCATAGCGCTGAGTGGCGAGTGCCTCCAGCGCCTCGCGCCCGTCGTTGACGACGTGTGCGCGGAATCCGCAGCGCTCGAGCACGTGCACGGCTACGAGCCGGTTGACCGGGCTGTCTTCGACAACCAGCACCAGCGCCGCGGCCGGATCGGCACGTCGCTCGCTCAGGTACACGACGCGTTGGCGGGCCGTCGGCACGACGGCCTCGGCGACTTCCGGCAGCGGGAGCTCGAACCAGAACGCGCTGCCGCGGCCCGGTTTGCTGCTCGCGCCGATCTTGCCGCCCATGAGCTCGACCAGCTCCTTGGCGATCGCGAGCCCAAGTCCGTTGCCGCCGTACTCGCGAGTCGTGGAGACATCGGCCTGTACGAACGGCTCAAACATGTGCTCCAAGCGCTCCGCCTCGATGCCTATGCCGCTGTCGACGATCTCGATCAGAACGTTGTCGCCGTCGTCGCGGCGTCGCACCCGCACCGCGATGGACCCCTGAGCGGTGAACTTGACGGCGTTGCCAACGAGGTTGATCAGGACCTGGCGCGCGCGTGCACTGTCTCCGCGCACGCGGACCGGCGCCAGCGGATCGATCTGAACATCGAGCTGAACACCCTTCGCCTGGGCCTCGAGCACGGCGGGCACACACGCGCGCTCGACCAGCTCGTGCAGGTCGAACTCCGCGATCTCGAGGTCGAGATGGCCGGTCTCGATCTTGGAGATGTCGAGGA
>PMKB01000098.1 GCA_003157595.1 Solirubrobacterales bacterium | reverse complement strand
CGTGCTGCCACTTGTGGCCCCATGCGTCAGCGAGTCGACGCTGACGGACCCGGTCAGGGTCACCGTGTATGTGCCGGGCGCCGTGATGCAGACGTCGGAGGTCGGGCCGGGAACAACGCCCCCGGACCAGTTGGCAGGGTTACTCCACAAACCGCCCGACGTGTTGGTCCAGTTGACATCGCATGAGGCCGCCCGTGCCCCACCGGCAAGCACGAGCAGAGCGATCGCGAGCGTCAGGAGTGTGGCGCCCAGCGTGCCGGCGATGCGGCGATCAGGGCGCATGAATGCCCGCGACCGACGCGCCAACGCCAGCGCGGGGCGGAAACTCGATACGGCTCGACCACTCACGACGTTGCGCTCCCTTGTAGCCCCGGCGGCTGGACACTGAGCCGCAACAGCTTACTCGCCCCGGGGCCCGCCGATTGGGGGGTTTTCTGCAATAGCGGGACCGCCTTGCAGAGGCCCCGGCGCCCGACAGACGTCGGGCGCCGGGGCAGATGAAGGCTCGTGCCGGGTCGAGGGCCCGCTACAACATCGTTACGAATCTGAAACAGCGGGGGCCTATCCTTGTCGGCCGCATGCCGCACCGCGATAGCGTCGACATCGGGCTGGCCCACACCGCCCGCAGCAACGTGGCGGTCAAGCGGGTAGTCGGCGGCTTCGCGGCCCTGACGCTGGGCGAGTGGGTACTCGGCACAACAGTGGCGATCCACGCCTACCCTGTCGGCGGCGCGCTGCTGGTCGGGCTCGTCGGGTTCCGCTTCTTTCCCGCCGCCGTCGCCGGGCTCGTCACCGCGCAGTTCGCCGACACCCACCGGCGCGAACGGGTGCTGACCGCGACGGCCACGATCCGCGCGCTGACCAGCGGGCTCGTTGCCGCCTCCTTGGCGCTCAATCTCCCGTTCGCGATCCCGCTGCTGCTCGTCTGGTTCGATGCCGCAGCCGGCTCGGCCTACCGGCCGGCCCAGGCCACGCTGCTGCCGACGCTCGTGCACACGCCGACGGAGTTCACCTCAGCGACCGCGCTCGCGTCTCACGCGAAGTCATCAGGCCAAATGTTCGGGGCACTCGCCGGCGGACTGCTGGTGGCGGGACTGCCGATTGCCATCGCGGTGTCGGCAGCGACGGTGCTCTACGCGGCGTCGGCCCTGACGACCGCACGAATCCGTGCCCCGGCGCCGCCGGCCAGCCCCGGGGTCGGCCTGCGCGGCCGGCTGCTCAGAATGCGCGACGGCATGGTGGCGATCAGCGGCGACCGCGAGGCCAAGGAGATCGTCGCCTACGCCTGCATGCGCTCGGCGGTCCGCGGCGTTTGGATCTCGCTGGGAGTCGTCGCCGCGCTGAAGCTGCTCGGACTCGGCAACGCCGGCTTCGGCATCCTGATGGCCGCCGCGGGCGCGGGCGCGGTGGCGGCGATCCCGCTCAGCGTGCTGCTCGTGGGACGCCGGCGACTCGCACGCTGGATGGCGGCGGGTCTGTTGATGTGCGGCGCGCCGATCGCCGCGATCGGCGCAGCGGCCGCCGGAATCCCTGCGGTCGCGTTCATGGTCGGCTGGGGAATGGGCATGGCGGTGTCCGACGTCGCCGCGCAGGCCGTGCTGAACCGCGTTGTTTCGCCGCGGTCGGTTGCCCCGGTGACCGGCCTGATGGAGAGCGGAAAGCTCCTGTTCGAAGGCGGGGCGTGCCTGCTCGCGCCGGCGCTGGTGAGCACGCTCGGGATCCGCGATGCCCTCGTTGTCGTGGGGGTAGTGGTCGCGCTCGTGGTCGCAGGCGGCGCGCGCGCGTTCACGCGGATCGATGCACGCGCCGTCGGCCGGGTCGACGTCAGCCACTTGCTGGCCAGCGTAAGGCTGTTCCACCGGCTGCGCGTCGACTTGCTGGAGGGGGTCGTCGCCCAGCTGACGCCGCTGGCCGTGGCGGCCGGTCAGGACGTGGTCACGCAGGGGGTCGACGACCACCGCGGCTGGTACCTCGTGGACCAGGGCCGGCTTGAGGTGCTGATCGATGGCTTCGTCGTGAACGAACTGGGGCGCGGCGACGGATTCGGAGAGCTGGCGCTGCTGCGTGACCGACCACGATCGGCGACGGTTCGGACCATCACCGAGGTCAAGCTCCTGGCGCTCGAGCGTGACGCTTTCCTGACGGCGGTGGGAGGCGCCGACGTCCCGCTGAGCGGGAGTTTCGACACGGCGGATGTCCGCGGCGAGGACCATGCCGAGCTACTGGCCCGCACGCCGCTGCTGCAGGGAATCGGGTATCGGGCCCTCGCTGAGCTCGCGCGGGGGGCCGTGGTGCACGAAGTGGCCTCGGGCACGCAGATCGTGACCGCCGGCGAGATCGACGACGACTACCACGTGTTGCTGGACGGGCGCGCGACCGTAATCGTCGGCGACGAGCGCCGGACGCAGCTGCTTCCCGGCGATGGCTTTGGCGAGATCGCCGTGCTGCACCGCGTGCCACGCTCCGCGACGGTCCTCGCCGAGGAGAATTGCACGCTGATGACAGTTTCCGGAGACGATCTCCGCGCGGCTGTCTCGACGCGCGGCGGTCGCGTCGCGCGAATGGCCGCAGCCGCCATAGCCGATGCTTCGGCCGATGCAACCGGCGCCTAAGATCCGCCCGCCGAACGGGGCCTTGGCTCCCGCTAGGCGGTTCCATCCACCGCCGCGCAAGCAATGAGGAGGTAGGCCGTGTTCAGCACAGTCGTCGTCGGGGCCGATGATTCGAGCACCGCGCGCGAAGCCGTGATCGTCGCCGCGGACGTCGCGCAGGCGGGAGGGGGTCAGCTTCACATCGTCACGGCCTACGATCCGAAGTCGGTTCGGCTCGACCACCTGCCGGAGGAGCTGCGCTACGCCGGAGGCGAGCACCCGGCCGAGGCTCTTCTGCGACGCCTGTCCGACCTGGTCCGCGAGCGCGGCCTGGAGCCGATCGTGCACGCCGCGGAAGGCGACCCCGTCGATGCGATCGTGGCGATCGCCGAGAGCGTCGACGCCGACCTCATCGTCGTCGGTAACAAGGGAATGAAGGGCGTGCGGCGCGTGCTCGGGAGCGTCCCGAACTCGGTCGCCCACAAGGCGCCCTGCTCGGTGCTGATCGCCGACACAACGGCCGCCGCCTGATCAGGGGAGCGTGACGGGCCGCGCGGCGCTGCTCGCGCGTCGCGCGGGCGCGGCCACCCGGCGCGCCCCGGCCTGCACTAGCATCGCCCCCGCGATGCGCCGACGCGCCTGGCAAAGACGCAAGCGACTGCTGTTGGTGGCGGTCACCGCCGCCACGATCGGGCTGGGTCTGCTCGCCTACGCGACCGGACTGCTCTACCCGCTCGAGGCGCAGTCGATCGACGCGCGATTCTCGATCCGAGGCACACGGCCGTCGCTGGTCAAAGACTTCGTTGTGGTGGCGGTCGACGAGGAGACCTTCAACCATCTCCGCCAGAACTGGCCCTTCCACCGCCGTTACCACGCGGTCGTGATCGACCACCTGCTTGCGGCCGGCGCCAAGCTCATTGCCTTCGACGTCCAGTTCACGCAGGCGACCGACGTCGCCGACGACGACGCGCTGATCGAGGCGATCGACCGCGCCCACAACATGGTGCTCGCGACGGATGCCGTCGACAAGAGCGGACAGACCGGGGTGCTGGGCGGCAACGCCGTGCGGAAGGAGGTCGGCGCTCGCGCCGGGAACTCGACGGTGAAGGCCGACTCCCAGGCGGTGTTCCGCGATATGCAGCACTCATACCAGGCGATCGACACCTTCGCGGTCGCAATCGCCTCCGACGTGAAGGGCCACGAGATCAGCCCGAAACTGTTCGGCGGCTCCGAGCTGCCGGTGCCGATCGACTACGCCGGGCCGCCCGGCACCGTGCTGACCATCCCNNCCCGGCCTCCTCGGTGCGGGGCAAGATCGTGATCGTGGGAGCATCGGCACACGAGTTGCAGGACAACCACCCGACGCCAACCTCGGGCGCGCAGCAGATGGCCGGTCCCGAGATCCAGGCCAACGCCACCGCGACCGTGCTCGCCGGCATCCCGCTGCGCAACGGGCCGGGCTGGCTGAACGTGTTACTGATCGTGCTGTTCGGGGCCGCCCTGCCGCTCGCCAGCATCCGCGTCCGGCTGTGGCGCGCGCTGGCTGGAGAGCTCGTGTTGGCCGCGGCCTTCGTCGTCGCGACACAGCTCGCGTTCGACGGCGGCGCGATCATCACCTTCACCTACCCGCTGCTCGCGCTGGTGCTGGCGATCATCGCAACGCTCACGATCGTGCTGCTCGGCGAAGCATTTGAGCGCCAGCACGCGCGCGACATCTTCGCCCGCTTCGTGCCGCCGGGAGTTGTCGACGAGGTGCTCGCCCGCACCGACGACGACTTCCGCCTCGGCGGCGTCGAACGCGACTGCACCGTGCTGTTCAGCGATCTTCGGGGCTTCACGAGCTTTGGCGAATCCCAGCCCGCGGCCAAGGTGATCGAGGTCGTCAACTTCTATTTGAACGAGATGACCGAGGCGATCCTCGCCGCCGGGGGCACGCTGATCGCCTACATGGGCGATGGCATCATGGCGGTCTTTGGCACGCCGATCGAGCAGTCCGACCATGCCGATCGAGCGCTCGTCGCTGCACGAGAGATGATGGGCCCCCGGCTTCGGCGCTTCAACGACTGGCTGGCGGACCAGGGCCACGAGTCCGGTTTCCGCATGGGCATCGGGCTGAACAGCGGCACGGTGATGGCTGGCAACGTCGGCTCGGCGCAGCGCGTCGAGTACACGGCGATCGGCGATACGACCAACACGGCGTCGCGGCTCGAGGGTATGACGAAGGGGACGCCGTACATGCTGTTCGTCTCGGAGAGCACCCGTGAGCGGATGGCCCAGATCCCCGAGGACATGGTGTTCGTCGACAATTTCGACATCCGCGGGCGCGTCAACAAGATGGCGATCTACTCGCTGCCCGATCCGCCCGGCGCTCCTGGAACGAAGCCGGCCGCCGCCGCCGAGGAGACGCCCTCACCGGAAGGCGAGTCGCCGCAAGCCGCGCCGCAGTAGCTGGCCGGCTACCCCTCGTCGCCTTCGCCCAGCCAGTCGTCGGGATCGTCGTGCACGACGCGAAACTCCTGCGTCGCGTCGCCAAGATCCTCGTGCGCAGGTGGGTCGGTGCCGGGCGCGTCGTGTTGCGGCGGGCCGGCGTGGTGAGCCGTGGGATCCGAGTCGTGGTTGGTGTAGTCCGCGTCGTGCTGCGCGTCGCCGTTGCGCGGAAGGTCACCCTCGCGCAGCGCCGCCGCGTCGAGATCCTCCGGGACGACGATCGCATGACGGCGCGTGACCGGCGCCAACGCCTCCTGCTCCTCCCGTGCAACCTCGGCCGGGTCGGCTCCGCGCCGCCGCTTCAGCTCCAGGTGCTCGCGAATCGCTTCATCGAGATCGCCCATCGCCCACAGCCTAACGCGTCGCCACCATCTAGACTTCCGTGCGCGCACCGCCGACCGGCGCGCGCACGGGGCTATAGCTCAGTTGGGAGAGCGCCTGGATCGCACCCAGGAGGTCGGGGGTTCGAGTCCCCCTAGCTCCACTTGTGAAGGCCCTGCAAATGGGCCGGTTGGCCTAGCCGAAGAGGGTTCGTTGCTCGCCGAAGGCCGGCGAGGGTACCGTTTCCGGGTACCGCTTGGGCCGTTTGCGTGCAACAGTTGACCGTCCGCGCGGTGCGAATTCCGTGGGAGCTTGCGCCAAGCCAGGCGCCCCCCGGACGGCCGCCTCGATCTCGTCGCGCAGGAAGATCCAGCGGCGTCCGAGCTTGTGGCCCGGGATCACGCCTCGCCGGGCGTACTCCAGCACGGTGGAGAGCGGAATGCCGAGCAGATCCGACACCTCACGGGCCGCTGCGACGTCGTCGCGCGTGAGGCGCGGCCGGGTCGCACCGGCCTGGGAGACGGTCGTCATCGTCGTAGAATAGGCCTAACGAGCCAAATGGGCTAGATCTGGTGTGGTTTACCGCGTCACCATCTGGCATCATGCGCGTATGGCAAGCCTCAGGCCGGAAGACCGAGCACAGCGCGCCTTCCGTGACGCGCAGGAGGAATGGCGGCGCGCCCTTGAGTCCCATCGGCTCGCGCCGCCCGATGCTGGGTTCGGCGCTCGCCTGGCGGGGCTTGCGGCAGCGGCCGGCGCGGAGGCGGTGGCGTGCCGGGAGGCCGATACGGCGGGGTTTGAATGGCCGCCGCATCGAGCGTCGGCGAACAAGCCGCCGTATGAGCTGCAGCCCGGGACTGGGCGTCGCGGGCTTGAGGAGTTGTGGCGGGTGTTCGATGCCGCGGTGGCGGAGCTCAACCGCGCGGCGACCGGAACCGACCTGATCGAGGTCGCGGCGGCGTATGAAGCGCTGGCCGCGGCCGCCGGGGAGCTGGCTTCAACGGTTGAGCGTGAGGATCGCGCGAGCGGGCTGCTGCCGCGCGAGCGGGCGCGCCGCTCGGCGTAGCGTCCCTTACGGGCGCTTGACGGCCGGCAGATCGCCGGTGTCGTCCCAGACCGATCGTGGCCCTGTTGGGCCGCGACGGTGCGGCAGCGTCGTCGTGCTCGGGTTCCATAGGGAACGGCGGGTCGCGAGCGAGCTGCTGTCGGCGCTCGCGCGCTCGAGCAGCGCGTCGACGTCCTCGCGGCGAACTCGAAACGCGCGGCCAACCCGCACCGCAGGCAAGGTGCCGTGGTCGATCCAGTTGCGGATCGTTTGCGCCGTCACCTGAAACGCCGCGGCGACCTGGGGAACCGTTAGAAGCTGTCGATCAGGCGTCGCCAAAGCAGCCAAAGCGTATGCCCCGACGCGGCGGGCTTGGTACGCCGGTCAGTGGGAGCGTCCGCCGGACACCGGCTCGCCCGCGAGCGGCTCCAGACGCGCGATCAACGCCGCCAACTCCCGGGCGACCTCGCGGGCGTCCTCGAGCGCGACACGCACACCCTCGGCATCGCTTGCCGAGCTGCGCGCGGTCCGGGCGACCTCACGCTCGACCAGGCGGCCGAGCGCGACGCTGACCGGGGTCACGCCGAGCTGAGCACGGAACGCGGCCCACGTTTCGTCGCTCGCTTGCACTCGGGCCATCCGGTCGCGTGGTTCGCGAGCCTGCGATCGCTCCACCTCTGCGCGCTGGCGCCCCCGGCGTCCCACGTAGACAGCGTATACGACGCACCACACGGTGCAACTCTGTGACGCGACGCGGAGTGGAACGGCGCGGAGCGTCAGGGAAGCCTTTGGGGCCGCGAGGCTGGAGGTAGGCGTGCGTGGGCGGGGTGAGAACGGACTGCTGGACGCACGTGTGGAGACGAGAGACGTAGGCGCGCCGTGGAGAGCGGTGGCGGCAGGCGTGGCGGAAGCTGGCGAGGCAGCAGACGGCAGGCAGACGTGGGCAGGGCGAGACTCGGCGTAACAGTCGGATGTCGTGGCCGAGGACCGGCATCAGCACCGCCGGGTTGTCCCTTTCACGCTAGACCGCTGAAAAA
>PMKB01000158.1:564-2550 GCA_003157595.1 Solirubrobacterales bacterium | reverse complement strand
GCAGCAGCTCCTCGAAGGCGAGCCGCTGACGCCCGCATTCGACCTCCTCGGGGCCTGACCCGAAGTGCATCGCCTCCAGCGCAGCCCCCCGCGCGGCAAGCCGCAGGCGCGCCAGCAGCCGTCCCGGCAGCGGCTCGACGACCTCACGCAGCGCCGGGCGCTCAGCGGACACCAGGGCGAGGATCTGGGTGCTCGAAAGCCCCTCGCTCGCCGCGTAATGCGAGACCTCCTCGGTGCTCGCGCCCGCCTCCTCGGTGGTCGCGTGGTTGGCGACGCGGAAGCGCCCCCTCCCCTCGTATTTCCCGTGCAGCACCAGCCGCGTGCCGGGCTCGTAGCGCTTGGCGAGCCACGGCTGGTTGAAGAACGTCGCCTGCATCGGGCCGGTAACGTCGGCGACGGTCGCTTCGACCAGCGGTCGCATCCCGCGCCGGCGCACCGGTCGCGCCGCGATCGAGCGAACCTCGACCAGCACCGTCGCGGTCTCCCCGGGAGCGAGCGCCGCGACCGTACGCGCCTCCCGGCGCGCCCGCGGGACGTGTTCGAGCAGCTCGCCCACGCTGCCAAGACCCAGCGCCTGTGCGCCNNGCCATTCCGGCAAAGCCTCGCGGCGCGTGCGTCGTCTCTGGCCTCGAGCTCATCGTCGAGCAATGATGATCCGCGGCGCGGTCGCTATTCGGCCGAGAGCAGCCACCAGTAGCTCGGCTGCCCGCCGTGGCGGTGCTCCAGCTCGACCGCTTCGGGCGCGAGCGCCGCGATGCGCTCCGCGCTGAGCGGGGCCCCGGCGCCGGCGATGCAGGTGATCAGCTCGCTGCCGTCGCCAAGGCTCGCCAGCACGTGGGCGAGCGTCGCCTCCGGCTCCCCCCACGCCACCAGCGACTCGCCGACGAAGCCCACCGCCTCGCCGATACCGAAGCGCCCCTCCACGTCGTCGCGCGCCGCCGGCGCCACCGAACCGCTGCGGATGCGCCCCAGCGCAGCCGTGATCGCCGCCGCGTTCTGCGCCGCGCCCTGGGTCGGCGAGAGCGCGACGAGCGCGGCCAGAGCGGTCTGCTGGCTGCGTGAGGGCACGACGACGACCTGCTTCTCCGACAGCTCGGCGGCATGCTCGGCGGCCATGATCACGTTCGGGCTGTTCGGCAGCACGACGACCTCCTCGGCAGCGACCGCGTGGATCCCGGCGAGCAGCTCGTAGGTCGACGGGTTCAACGTCGGGCCGCCGTCAAGCACGTGCGCGCCGAGGCTCTGAAAGAGGCTCCCGATGCCGGCGCTGGCGACCACGGCGAGCACGCCGCAGCGGGCGCCCTCGGCAACCTGGCGGGCCCTTGCCGCGACCTGGGCGTGCATGTCCGCGACGTCGAGGTGCGAGACCTCGCCAGCGCCTGCCAGGACCGCGATCGCCTGTTCGGGCTGATCGGTGTGGACATGGATCTTCAGCGTGCGGGCGTCGCCGACGACCAGCACCGAGTCGCCGAGCGCCGCGAGCGCCGCGGTGAAACGGCTCGGCTCGAGCCCCGAGCCGGTGACGGCGAAGTTGGTGCAGTAGCGAAAGGTCGCCGAGAGGTGCTGTGGGTGGGTTACGCGCGCCGGCGCGTGATGCTCGAGCGGCGGGGGCTCGTCGCCGCGCAGGGCGGCCACGATCCCGGCGAAGATCACGACCAGCGCGTAACCGCCGGCATCGACCACGCCGGCGTCGCGCAGCACGGCGNNTCGCCGGCGGCCACGGCCCGTTCGAGCACGCCGGCGATCGCGTCGTCCTGCTCCACCGAGGTGACCTGCGGGCCCAGGCGCGTATCGGGCATGTGCGCCAGCTCGACCATCACGCGATGCGCCATCTCGCGCACGACGGTGAGGATCGTGCCCTCGGCGGGCTCGCGCACCGAGGCGTAGGCGCGGTCGGCCGCGCGGGCGAGCGCGGCGCCGATCAGCGTCGGGTCGATCAGCTCGCCGGGCCGGCTGAACAGCTCCTCGGCCGCGCCGTGGATGAGC
>PMKB01000158.1:0-514 GCA_003157595.1 Solirubrobacterales bacterium | reverse complement strand
TCGGCGACCGGGAACACGTTGAGGTCGTTGACCTCCTGCCGGCGCGACTCCAGATGCGCGAGCGCCCCGGCGACCAGGGCGCGGAAGCGGATCAGGTTCGGGTCAGGCACGACCCTGCCCGACTATCTGGCCTTCGTGACCTTGCCGGCCTTGAGGCAGCGCGTGCAGACGTANNCGAGTGGCTGCGGTTGTTGCCGAACGCGGGCCCCTTCGCACATGAGTGACAGACCTTGGCCATCCCGCCGGGCAGTCTAGCCGCTCGCGAGCGCGGCGCGGATCTCGGCGAGCGCGAGCGCAGCGCGCGCGGCGTGCGCACCGCTGTCGCGGCGGTCGCCGCCGGCGCGCGCGAGCGCCTGCTCGTAGGTGTCCACCGTGAGCACTCCGAACGAGCACGGCACGCCCGTCTTCAATCCGACCTCTGCGATCCCGCGGGCCGCGGCGGCGCAGACGTGGTCGTAGTGGTCGGTCTCGCCGCGGATCACCGCGCCCAGGCAGACGACCGCGTCGAAGCGCC
>PMKB01000047.1 GCA_003157595.1 Solirubrobacterales bacterium | reverse complement strand
CGCGAAACAGCAGCCCGTCGTGCTTGACCGCGTGGAGGCCGACCTCACCACCACGATCGCGCACCAGATCGAAGGTCCCGGCCGGTATCGGGTACCACTCCGCGACGAAGTTCCAGGAGGAAATCACACCGTAGCGGTGCTCCACCTCGAGTACTGCCTCGATGTTGTCGACGCCGAACGAGGACTCGACGTCATGGGTGACGACAACTGCGAAGCGGTGACCGTCGGGCCAGAAGTTCACGAGCGGCAGCCGGGCGATCGAGCGCTCGGACATCGCGCGCCGGAGCAGGGCGTGCTGGTGCTCGACAAGCAGCGGCTCGATCGGCCAGGCGGGGAAGGAGGCGGCGGGGCGCTTCGCATAGACGCGACGCGCGGCGAGTTGCACGCGGCGCGGGAGCAGCGGCTTGAGCGCGTAATAGGCGTTCAGCGTCCTGCTTCGCGCGACGGGCCCGTTGTAGCGCTCACGCAGATATGTATCGGGATCGATCGCCCCAGGGTCGCGACGCGCCGCCTCGAGTGCTTCGGCCGACATTGCGGATGCACGCTATCGCGCTGGAGCTCGCAGTAGATGCGTCGGCGCCGCGGGCATCGACGCGCGCGTGTTTTGAGCGAGCGCCGGAGTGAGTGGGTACGATCGGCGGGTGAGCGAGGATGTCGCGGGCGAGCTCGTCGGGAGCGAACCCGGCAGCGGCGGCGCGGTGTCACCGCCGACGATGGGCGCCGTGGCACACGGAATCTCCTGGAAGTTGCTCAGCGTCGCGTTCGGTCAGGGGACCTGGTACGTGTCGTTGTTCGTGCTGGCGATCCTCGTCCCGCCAAGGGGCTTTGGCATCGTCGCCGTGGGCACGGTGGTCGTGTCGGTCATGGTGCTGATCCTCGGGTCCGGGACCGGCGGATCGCTGATCATCGCGCCCGACTTGGCGGCGGCCTCGGTGCGACGATCGCTGATTCGTACCAGCATCGCCGGGCTGGTGGCCACCGGGCTGTTGGTCGCCTTGGCCCAGCCGATCGCCGACGCCTTCACCGGCGGCGCGGACGCCGACGTACTGCGACTGATCGCTGTCACCGTGGTGCTGGCGGCCGTGTGGATCGTGCCGAACGCGCTGCTCTCGAAGCACCTGCGCTTTAAGGCGTCCGCCCAGATCTGGATCGCCGCGTCGGCCATCGCGTCGGCTGCAGCGATCGTCGCCGCCGCGCTGGGCGCTGGCGTCTGGGCGCTGGCGATCCGTCTGGTGGTGAACCAACTGCTCCTTGCGGTACTCGCCCTCGTCGCGACTCGCGACCTGATTGCTCGCCGGACGCCCAGCAGCGGCCCTATTCCAAAGCGCGCGGGCGCGCTCGCGTTCCTGATGATCGCGGCTGGCGCTCTTGTCGCTTGGTCCTTTGACAACCTCGCCGTGGCAGCTTTCACCAGCCCGACTCAGCTGGGCCTTTATACGCTCGCGTTCTCGCTTGCATTTCTGCCCCTGACGCTCGTGTCGTGGACCGTCGGCCAGGTCCTCCTACCGGCCATTGCCGCCGCGCGCGATCCCGATCTCGTGCGGCGGCAGACCCTCAAGGCGGTGCGGATGATGGCCTTGTTGCTCCTGCCGCTGGCTCCGGTGGCGATCGCCGTAGCCCCCGGATTGATCCCAGCCGCCCTCGGTCAGAAGTGGGACGGCATGGTCGTGCCCTTCCAGATTCTCGTCGGGCTTGGTGTTGGGTACGGGGTGCTCAACGCTCTGGGCGAGGCGCTGGCGGGGGCGGGCGTCAGCAGCGTGGGCGTACGTGCGCGAATCGATGTCGTTTGGGCGCTGGCGACGATCGGGGCAGTCGTCATCGGCGTCAACGCCGACGGGATCCGTGGCGCCGCCGTCGCGCACGTCGTGCCGTTCTGCGGTCTAGCGGTGGCCTACGCGTGGCGCGGCGGCCGCGGCATCGGTCTTTCGGCGACGGCGCTGGTGGGATCGATCCGCAACGTAGTCACATGCGTCGCGGTCCAGGCGCTGACCACAGCCGTGTTCACGCTCGGTCTTGAGCACGCGGGGAGCGGGTCGCTGGCGGGGGGCTTCGCGGGCGCCGTGGCGGGCCTGGTCGCGCTGACCGCAGCGCTGCTTCTGGGTGCTCCTGATCTGCTCGATGAAACCCGCGGTGTCGTGCTCGGCACGCTCCGGGGCAGGCGTGCCTGACGAGCCGGCGGATCCGGGCGCCGCGGCGCCCCGATGGAGTACGCCGCTCACCGATCGTGGGTCGGTGAACGACGGCTGGGACGGACGACGCTCCGAGGCCGCGCTGCCGGGCGTGCGATCGCGATCACAAACGCCGTGCAGGCCCGCGATTGGCACACACACGCAGCGCCTCACGACAGCGCTGGCCCAGCGGAAGAACCGCCGAGCGAAGAACGCGCCCAACCGTGCGCGCCCGCGAAGCGTCGCCAGCAGCGCACCTCAGTAGTTGGTACTCGAGGTGCTGATCGAGCTGCAAGTGGACCGGCTGATCAAACTTCTCCCGCATCGCGGTCGAGAGTGCTTCCATCTCGGCCGCGTAGCGCACCACTTGGACCGCGGGAATCTCAAAGAACCGTGTCGATCGATTCGACTGGTGCGTCCGGTAGCGCGTGAGCGGTCGGTCGATGCCGGCGACGGGTGCAAGCAGCGCGGCAGGTCCAGCAAGGTAAGTGTCGGCCCCGAGCGCCACGCGGTGGGACTCGCTCCCGATTTCAACATCCCAGCTGTCGGGTATCGGAAACAGGCGCTCGGCGTAGGAACGCCTGAACGCTAGGCCGCTCGAGACCGCATGGGGAAACCAGCCCCCGGACTGACGGACGCGGCTTCTCAGATCACCGCTGGACACACGCCTCGGAAACGGCGCATGAAGCGGCCTCCCATCGGCATCGATCATCTGCAGTTGATGGTGGACCAGGTACGCCCCTGGCACGTCGGCGGCGGCGTCGACAACTGACTGCACCTTGGTCGCTTCGAACACATCGTCTGCATCGAGAAGACAGATGAGCTGCCCACGGCTGATCTCGAAAGCCTGATTCAGGGCCGATGTTGGTCCCCCGTTCTCCTTGACTCGCGAGACGATGCGCTCGCCATAGGACGCGATGACGGCCGGCGACTCATCGGTCGATCCGTCATCCACGACGATTACCTCGATATCTTGGTAAGTCTGATTCAAAGCGCTGTCAATCGCGATCCCGAGATAGCGCGAATAGTTGTAACTGGTAATCAGAATGCTAACGAGCATCTCCTTAGAGCTGCTCGTAGCTGCCTACGCGTCGTTGACCGATGAGCGCGGTCCAACGCGGGTCGAGGAGAACCGCTAGCTCATCATCCCAAGCCGGGTGGGTCATGACCTCAACCGCCGAGCCACTCGACAGGGCGAGCTTCTCTTCAAGCGCGCTGCCGCCCAGTGCCGGATGCATGTCAGCGATCGAGAAGAGGTAACGCGGTGCCCTGAAGCGAGTCCGCAGCGCGCGGTTTAGGAGCGATCGATAGGCACGGTTTGGCCACCACTTCTCGCCCGGGCTAAATGTCAAGCTCGGACGCATCTTTGCAGCGGTGGGGATCGTGCGTGCCGCAAGGACGCCGAGCGACTGGTGGATGTGCTGGTGCCCATCGAAATGTGAAGGCTCGCGTCCATAGAGGTTGCGGAACTCCGCCAGCTGCTCGGCGATGCACAGCTCGATCTCCGCGAACAACGCTGGACTCAGACCCCAGCGCCGCCACTTGGGGCCAGCGAAGTAGTCAACCAGCCGCCCCTGCCGGCGTCGCAGCGCGGCGTCGACGCCGGATCCGGTGAACGGCTCCGTCAGGTTGATGTGCAACCCGGCCGGCACCCCTCGTGCGAGCCGCGAGGCGCGCTGCGAATCGGCCATGAACACCATGGCGCTGGTCGATGTCACCGCCCCGGCTTCGACGCAGCGCAGGATCGCGTCGGTACCCAGCCGGTCGAGGCCCCAGTCGTCGGCGTTGATTATCAACAGTCCGCCCGCCGTCATCGCGCGCGTCCAGGGCTACGGTCCGGGGGTGCAGCGCCGCTGCTGCCTGCCTCGCCGACGGCGGTCGCGCTGAGGCGCTCGACTTCAGAACGGTACAGTGCGACGAGTCGCTCGACGACTCGCGGCCACATCAGCGGCAGGATGGCCTCGCGGGCGCCGGCGAGCATTCGTTCGAGGCGGCCGCCGGCGGGCTCTCGGTGCCAGCGCTCGAACTGGACCACAGCAGCCGCGAACTGTTCCGCGCCGTCGGCCGCGAGGTAGTGCTCGCCGGCTTCGAGCGGCAGCCCCTCCGCGCCGAGGCGGGTGGAAACCAAGGGACGTCCGTACGCGGCGGCTTCGATGATCTTCAAGCGCGTGCCCGACCCCTCGAACACGGGCACCACGACGATGTGGGCCGCCTCGTAGTACGGCTTGACGGTGGGTACGCGTCCGACGTACTGGACGCCGTCGCCCGCCAAGGGATGATTCGGTGGCTCGCCGACCACGTCCAGTGCGACCGGAACCTGCGCGCGAACGAGCGGTAGCACGTCGCGGACAAGCCACGCCAGCCCGCGCTCGTACGGCGCGTAGCTTCCGGACCCGACGAAAAGGAGGCGTAACGGCTCCCCACGGCTGAACGCTCGCAGCGGCAGACGGTCGACCGCGTCAACGCCGTTGGGACAGAGCTCGACCCGTCGCGCGCCGGCGGCCTTCATCGCGGCGCCGTCAAGGGCTGATACCGCCAGGCAGAGGTCTACCGTGCGCCAGATGCGTGGCTCCTCGCGGCCGACCTTACGGGCCTCGACAGTGTTGAACACGCGCCGAATCGGGCTCCCGACGCGGGTTTCGAAGCGAAGGAGTGTCGCTTCCACGTTATGCGCGCCGCACACGTTAACCGCGTCCGCGATCGGTGCGACTAGCGCGACCGCCGGATCGTCGAAGTGCACGATGCCCGGCCTGTGAGCGCTGACTGCGCGTGCGAGTGTGGCCGCGAATGCCGGCGTGTGATAACTACCGAGAGTCCAGGACTTTCGATGCAAGAGGCTCGCGGCCTGCGTCGCTCGCTTGCGTGGCCCCGGTCCGGGAACGGTGACTGTCTCGAGGTTCGGCACGAGCCGCTTCAGCTGCTCCGCCGCAGAGCTACCCTCGCGATCGCGCGGGTGTTCGTCAAACGTGACAAAGAGCGTGTCGAATGACTCCGCGAGCCCCTTGAGCAGCTGGTAGGTGCGAATTCGCGCTCCGCTATCCGGCGGGTAGGGAACACAACACGCCGCAAAGACGAGCCGGGGACGCGCGGTCTCGGCCATGGCTCCGATCATCAGTGGTCAACACGCTAGCGCTAAGCTGGCCCCCGATGCGGCTGGCCGTCATTGTCTGCTTTCTCAACGAGGAGGCGTATTTGCCCGTGTTGCTCGCCTCACTCGCCAGCCAGCAGCGAGCGCCCGACCGGTTGCTGCTCGTCGACGACGGATCAACCGACGGCTCGCTGCGCCTTGCGTCCGAGTTCGCATCGGTGCATCCCTATGCGCACGTGCTGAGCCGACCGTCGCGCCCGACCGTGGCGGACCGGCTCGTCACCGCCGCTGAGCTCGAGGCGTTCTGCTGGGCCGTCGAGCAGTTGGAGGAGCCATGGCACGTGGTCGCGAAGCTCGACGCCGATCTCTGCCTCACTCCTCGCACGTTTGCCGAGCTCGTCGACCAGCTCGAGGCAGATCCACGACTCGGCCTCGTCGGCGCGTATCACAGCATCATCGGCCCCGACGGGAACGCGGTGCGCGAGCGCTGCCCGCCGGGTCATGTTCACGGCTCGTCGAAGTTCTATCGACGCGAGTGCTTCGTCGAGGTCTTTCCGTTGGCCGTGCAGCTAGGCTGGGACACCTCTGATGAGATTATGGCGCGGATGCACGGCTGGCGCACCGGCTCCTTCTCGATGCCCGATGGTGAGCCGATCCACCTGCGCCCGATTGCCACCCATGATGGGCTGTTGCGCGGATATCGTCGCTCCGGCATGTCCGCATACGGGTACGGCGCGCGAGCTTGGTGGGTACTGATCGCCATGGTGCCACGGTTGCTCGACCACCCCCGGATGATGGGCGGATTGAACTACCTGTTCGGATGGCTGATCGCGGCGTTGCGGCGTGACCCGCGCGCGAGCGCAGACCAGCGTAGCTTCCTCGCTCGCGAGCATCGAGCGCGTCTGCTGGCCACCCTGTCACGACGCCGGGCGCACTGATGGCACGGATTCTCTCCATCACGCAGAATTACTCGGTTCCAGGCAAGAAGATGGTTTGGAACCAGTTGCTTGCACTGCGCGATGCCGGCCACGAGGTCGTGGCCATCTGCCCGCAGCCTTCGGACCAGGAAGCCGAGGGCTCTGAAGCGGCGGCTTTTGAACGGCGTGACGGGATCGACATCTTCCGCTACGCGCAGCCCGTCGCGAGCGGCACAGCAATCAGCTACCTGTATGAGTACGCGCTCGCATTCTGGCGCATTCGCCGGCTTGCTCGGCGTGTGGCGGGCGAGCGCGGCTTCGATGTCGTGCAAGCGTGCAATCCGCCGGACTTTCTTCTTTTGGCGGTGCACTTCCTGCGACGCCGCGGTGCGTGCCTGATCTTTGATCACCACGATCTGGTGCCAGAACTCTACGTCGCCAAGTTTGGCGGCAGCGGAGGCCCCGTCCATTGGCTCACGCGGATGCTCGAGCGGGTTAACTTCTCGGTGGCTGATTTGGTGATCGCGACCAACGAGTCCTATAAGCGCGTGGCGCTACAGCGAGGTGGCGTCCGTACCGAACACATCTTCGTCGTGCGCAAAGGGCCCGATCTCGCTCGCTTTCAGCCGGTCCCGGCGGCTCCTGAGCTGAAGCGGGGACGGCAGTACCTGATCTGCTGGATTGGGGAGATCGCGCCGCAGGACGGTGTCGACCATGCGATCCGCGCGCTCGCTCATCTGCGGGAGCGCCGCGATGACTGGCACGCGATCGTCGCCGGCGACGGCATCGCCCTCAGCGATCTACGACGTCTCACGGCGGATCTCGGCCTGGACGATCACGTCGAGTTCACCGGCTGGCTGCACGATGTCGAGCTTCGGCGCCTTCTGTGCTCCGCCGACGTCTGCCTCGCTCCCGATCCGAAGACGCCGCTGAGCGACGCGTCCACACTGTTGAAGGTCGCCGAGTACATGGCGATGTCGCGCCCCATCGTCTCCTACGATCTGACGGAGTCGCGGGTCACTGCGGGCGAGGCCGCTGTCTACGTTTACTCCAACGAGCCCGAGGACTTTGCGCGGGCAATCGAGGAGTTGTTGGACGACCCAGGCCGGCGCGCGCGGATGGGCCGCATCGGGCGCGAGCGTGTGGAGCAACAATTCTCGTGGGAGCACTCCAGGAAGGAGCTCCTGGTCGCGTACGAGTTCGCGCTCAACCGCCAGACCCCCGACGGGCGCCATCGCGATTGAGTCGCGCAGCTGCAGCGCACTGCAGACCACTCATCGACGCGGCCGCGCACACGGGCTAGGACGGCACCGGAACGGGTGCGATACCGGTACCGCGACCGGAGGCGGCTGCGCGCCGCGAGAGTGTCGGCAACGCGCAGCATGCGACAAGGAACCCCAGCATGTAGGTGGCTTGAGAGCCCTGGCTGAAGACGGGGAAGGTGAGATTGATGATCAGCAGCGCGACGATGCTTACCTGAGATCCCATCTTGATGGCAGCAACAAGGTCGCCCCCGCGCGCTCTTCCTGGCCACACGCACGAGAGTGCCAGTAGCAACAGCAACACGCCTCCTCCGAGGATCCCTTCGCGCCAGAGCAGCCACAGGTAGCCGACATGGGTATAGGACTGTGCAGACGGAGGGGTCTGCGTCCACGGCTGCCCACAGTAGATCGTGTCAGCCAGTCCCCAGCCGAAGAGCGGCTTCGCCCGGATCTTGTCGATCACGAAGCCTGACTCGACGGCGCGCGAGCGTACGGAGAGATCGGTCTGGTATTGCCCGATGCTGAGCAGTCGCTGCTCGGCTGTCTGCAGGGTGGTCGGCGAGGCGGCGGCCAGAACGGTCACGCCGACGATGACGCACGCCAGCGTCGTTAGCATTGCCCGGGCCCGCCGCGCGCGTCCAGAGCGCAGCGCCACGAGCAGAATCGCGACGCCGGTGGCGACCCAAAACGTCCGCTCGAACGTGAGCAGCAACGAGACGGCGTTGAGTACCAGTACTGTCGCCACAACAGCGCGCTCGCGCCAGTCGCGCAGATGTCCCGAGGCCAGTGCGGCAAAGGACAGCGTCACCGCGATCGGGAACGCGAACAGCCCGCCCTGGAGCTGGCCGACGCCGTTAGACGTGAGGCTCACTCCGGCCCGCACGCCGAAGTCCGTGCTGTTAAAGGCCACTCCGAGTGTCCATTGGGCGATGCCCCAGAGGCCGAGCATGAGGCCCATTACGACGAGCGCTCTCAGCATTCGCCGATGAGCCCCACGATCCTCGAGGGTCGTGAGCGCAATCAGTACGAATGCGAATCCCCCCGCTAGCGCGCGAAACTCGGCTCCTACGTTCGCTACGGACTGGCCTGCGCGGAAGCCCTGGTATGCCTCAAAAATAGTGAAAGCACAAGAAATGACGACAAGCGAGACGACAGTGACCTGTCTGCGTGTGAGACGGAGGCGTGGCAGCACGAGCGCTGCTCGCAGCAGGCCGGTGAGCAGGAAGAGGTCGGACGCCTGGAGACCACCATTTCCGGCCCCGGCGCCGCCCGCGTGGTACAGGCCCTCGATCGAGTACGGCACGATGGTCGTAAGGACGAGCAGGATCGTCAGATGCGTGACCGGCGCCACGAACGCGAGCAGCGTGACGAACCCCAATGCCCCCAGAGCGACGGCGTAGTTCGGGTGCTTGCCCGCGAGCACGCCGACAAGCAACGCCACTCCGGCCAGGAGCGTTGCGTTGAGCCAGGTACGTGAGGCGAGGGCGTGGATCATGGACAGCCCGCTGCGCCGGCGGCACACTGCTCGGCGATGTGGCTGGCGGTCATCGCTCGACGCGGAAGCATAGCTGGCCAGATTCTCGCCGGGGTCCTGCGCGTCGGCGCGGCCCCTGCGGGCATGCGTGTGCTCCGGACTCTCATGCGAGCGCCGATGCGAGGGCGCTGAGCGCTGAGCGGCGATCCCTCGGCGCCGTCGCGCGGCGCGTACTTCCCCGCGCCGCGTGATCAGCGATGTAGGCTGCTTCGTCGATGCTTCAACACCGCCCGACGACCAGTCAACCGTGACCGTCGCCCCGCGTGCGCCGACGACTTGCGTGTGGGTCGCTCAGCAGCAGGCTGCGTGGTGACCGTCGGCTGGCGAGCGTCACGGAGCAGACAGCGCGGGTTGTCGGCGCCGCTGGTGGTCGTGCTGACGCTGTCGGTCGGCTTGATCGGCTCCACGCCCGCCACGCCAGCGGCCGCCGCTCGGAGTGTGCACGAACATGACGTGACGGCCTGGGCGCCGCCGAGCGCTCGACCACTGTCCGATGCGCAGGCCGCGGCGCTGGTCACGGGCAGGCCCGAATCCCAGCCCGCGAACACGGCGGCAAACCGCTACGTGCCGACCAACGCCGAGCTTGCGGCCTTCCACGCCGCCCAGCGCAAGGCGCGCGCAGACGGCGACTTCAATCCGCTGGCCGCCTACGTCACCGGCCGACCCGGGCTGGCGGACCCCTCGACCGACGATCTCATCCAATGGGCGTCTCACAAATGGGGTATCCCAACGAATTGGATTCGAGCGCAGATGGTGGTCGAGTCGGGGTGGAGCCAGGCCATGCGTGGCGACCTCACCACCGTCGGCGCCGGTCAGTACGCCGTGTACCCCGGCTTCTCGCGCGTTGCAAACACCGAGGACGTCTATCAGTCACTCGGCATCGCCCAGGTGAAATGGATTCCACAGGGCTCGGTCGGTATCGGCACCGAGCCGCTCCGGTGGGAATCCACGGCGTTCAACCTTGATTACTACGCTGCGACGGTGCGCTACTTCTACGATGGCGACTGCGGCTGGTGTTCCACCGGATATCACAGCGGCCAGACCTGGAAGAGCATCGGCGCTTGGGACTCGCCGCAGCCGTGGGGCAACAAGGGGTCGCGTGGCTACATCGCCGCGGTCCGGGCCGCGCTCGCCAAACACGCTTGGACCCAGCCGGGGTTCTGAACGGGTTCACGCCACCTCGTCCCGGTGAAGACAAGGCCTGACTCAACCCTCGGGGCCACGGCGGCCCGCGACCGCAGGTGGCGCTACACGTCGATCCCCGGTCCGATCACCCTCGCGGCCGACACGGTTGTTGTCGAGAACCGCGTGCAAGGTAGACTGCCTCGCTGCCATGAAGGCTGCGCGGACAATGTTCTCGGCTCGCGGCGACGGCGGGAAGTCGTCCTCAGATCTGCCCTCCTCGACCTGCGATGTGGCGATCGTCGGAGCGGGTCCCTACGGTCTCGCCGCAGCGGTACACCTGCGCGCCGCGGGGTTGGACACGCGGGTGTTCGGCGAGCCGATGAGCTTCTGGGAGGGGATGCCCAAGGGGATGCTCCTGCGCTCAGCGTGGGATGCCTGCAATATCTGCTTCTCCAGCGGAGAGCTGACCCTCGACCGCTACCAGGCTGCGTCCGGCGCGCGGTTCGGCAGACCGGTACCACTGGAGGCGTTTGTTTCCTACGCCCGCTGGTTCCAGCGCAGCGCCGTCCCGGACGTGGACCAGCGGCGTGTTATGTCCATTACGCAGAACGGAGGCGGCTACCGGTTGGTCCTCGAGGACGCAGAGACGATCGGAGCGGCTCGCGTGGTCGTCGCAGCTGGGATCGGGTGCTTCCCCTGGAGGCCACGCGAGTTTGAGGACCTGCCGCAGAAGCTGGCGACCCATTCCTCCGAGCATCGCGACCTGAGCCGCTTCGCGGGCAGCAACGTCCTTGTAGTGGGAGGCGGGCAGAGCGCTCTGGAGTCGGCGGCTTTGATGCACGAATCCGGCGCGGAGGTCGCGGTGATCGCACGCGCTCCCCGCATCATCTGGCTTCACGGAGGCGCGGTCCAGCGCAAGCTCGGCAAGGCGACGCCGCTGCTGTATGCACAGACGGACGTCGGACCTGCCGGAATCAGCCGTTTGGTCGCCAACCCGGGCCTGTTTTGTCGCCTTCCGCGGAGCACGCAATCCCGCCTCGCGCATCGCGCGATACGCCCGGCCGGCGCCATGTGGCTTGTCCCGAGACTCGCGGACGTTCCAATCTCGACCGGACGGAGGGTCATCCGCGCCGTTCCAGCCGGTGAGATGGTCGACGTTCTTCTCGACGACGGCAGCGCGCGGCGCGTCGACCATGTGGTCCTGGGAACGGGCTATCGAGTCGACATCGCCCGATACGACTTCCTGTCTCCCGAGCTCCTCGGCGGAGTTCGCCGCGTTGACGGCTACCCACTGCTGGGCCGGGGGTTTGAGTCGTCAATGGCGGGGCTTCACTTCCTCGGCGCTCCGGCGGCCTGGAGCTTTGGGCCGATCATGCGGTTTGTGTCGGGTTCGTGGTTCGCGGCGCAGGCTCTCGCCGAAGCGGTCGGAAAGTCTCCCGCCTCGCTGCAGAGCTGATGCCGGAGTGATGCGTCGATCGCGTGCTCGGAGCAGCTCTCCGGGGCTGTCTCAGCGTCGGCCGGGAGCGATTGTCATTGGCGGCGACTACCAGGGCCTCGGGATCGTCCGCAGCCTCGCTCAACACGGCATCCCGGTTTGCGTGCTCGACGACGAGCGCTCGATTGCACGCTTCTCGCGCTACACCACCTACGCGGTGACGTCGGCCGACCTGCGCGACGAGGATCAGACCGTCGCAGCGATCCTCGACGTCGGGGCTGCCTTACACCTCGACGGTTGGGTTCTCTACCCGACCCGGGATGAGACCGTCGCAGCGCTGTCGCGCGCTCGCGAGCAGCTGCTCGCGCGTTTTCGCGTGCCCACTCCGGCGTGGGAAACGGTGCGGGTGAGCTGGGACAAGCGCGAGACCTATCGGGTCGCATCCGAACTCGGAATCCCGGTTCCGCGCACTTGGTATCCGAGCGACGCAAGCGCGCTCGACGAGATCGACGCGGATCCGCCTTTTGCGATCAAGCCCGCGATCAAGGAGCACTTCATCTACGCAACGCGAAGCAAGGCCTGGCGAGCCGATACGCGTGCAGATCTTCGCACCCTGTTCGAGCGAGCCGCCCGGATCGTGCCACCCGGCGAGGTGATGGTCCAGGAGCTGATCCCCGGGGGCGGAAGCCAGCAGTTCGCCTACTGCGCGTTCTACAAGGACGGGAGTGCCCACTCGACGATGGTCGTGCAGCGCCAGCGACAGCACCCGCCCGAGTTCGGTCGCGCGAGCACGCTCGTACAGACCGTGGAGCTTCCGCTGCTCGAGACGCTCTCGGAGCGCTTTCTCAGCGCGATCGGCTACTACGGGTTAGTCGAGGTCGAGTACAAGCTCGACACGCGTGATGGCGCCTTCAAGTTACTCGACGTTAACGCTCGGACCTGGGGCTACCACAGTCTCGGGCAACGCGCGGGCGTCGACTTCTCATACCTGCTCTACGCCGACCAGGTTGGCGTAGAGAGCGAGCGCGTTCGGGCCCGGCCCGGAGTTCGCTGGATTCGACTCGTGACAGACCTTCCGACCGGGTTGGTCGAGGTCGCCGGCGGCAGATTGCACTGGCGGCAATACCTCCGCTCTGTGCGGAGCTTTGATGTGGAGGCGGTTTTCAGCAGGCAGGACCCGCTTCCGGGACTGGTCGAGCTTGCCTTAATCCCATATCTGTCAGTCAAGCGCGGCTTCTAGACGAAGTCGGCTGAC
>PMKB01000257.1 GCA_003157595.1 Solirubrobacterales bacterium | reverse complement strand
GCGGCAGCCAGATCCCCTGCAACCAGATCACGAGCATGAACTGCAGTCCGCCGCGCCCGATCGCACCGAGTAGCGAGGCGATGTTCCCCGCGACGAACGCCCGCAGCCTGAACAGGCGC
The DNA here is from genome assembly GCA_003157595.1 of Solirubrobacterales bacterium. Lineage (GTDB taxonomy): Bacteria > Actinomycetota > Thermoleophilia > Solirubrobacterales > Solirubrobacteraceae > Palsa-513. Next base: position 3,264 of record PMKB01000257.1, on the reverse strand, counting down.
AGATCGAGCATCGGCTCCGCGACACGCAGCTCGACGAGCACGAACGCGACCAGCAGGATCAGGCCGCCGGCGAGCTCGCCGATCACGCGCGGATTCGTCCACCCCATCGCCTGAGTGCCGTAGGGCTGGATGCCGTAGGTGATCCCGACCATCACGAGGATCAGCCCGGCGGCGAAGCAGAGATTGCCCCACCAGTCGATCCGCGCCGCGCGACGCTCGCCGATCTCGCGCAGCATCCGGTACGCCCAGACGGTGCCGAACAGCCCGACCGGCACCGAGATCAGGAAGACCAGGCGCCACGAGATCGGCGCGAGCACGCCGCCGAGCACGAGCCCGATCGTCGAGCCGGCGATGCCCGCGATGTTGTTGATCCCGAGCGCCAGCCCACGCTGGTTGGCAGGAAAGGCGTCGGTCAGGATCGCCGACGAGTTGGCGATCAGCATCGCCGCCCCGAGCGCCTGGAAGATCCGCATGACGATCAACCAGATCGCGGCGGCGTCGCCCGCCATCCAGGTCACCGAGAGCGCGACCGAGAAGATCGTGAAGATGACGAATCCGAGGTTGTAGATGCGCACCCGGCCGAAGATGTCGCCGAGCCGGCCGAGCGTCACGACGAGCACCGCCGTGACGACCATGAAGCCCATCAGCAGCCACAGCAGGAAGGTCGTGTTCCCCGGCAGCAGCGGATTGATGTGGATCCCGCGGAAGATGTCGGGAAGGGCGATCAGAACGACCGACAGGTCGATCGTGGCGATCAGTGTGGCGAGCGTGGTGTTCGAAAGCGCGATCCACTTGTAGCGGTCGCCATCCACCGGTTCCGGCCCGCGACTGGCGCGGGTGACGCGTGTGAGCCTCACGCCCCCGAGCACGAGCTGGTCGCCTTCACGATCGTTAGCTTAGCTCACGGCTTCGCATCCCCCCGGAGCGTGCCGTGGCGCGCCGCGCGCCCACGTGGGCGCGGAGCCGGCGGCAGGCTGGTGCTCTGCGGCCGCAAACCGTCGATCATCAGCGCGAGGTAACGCCGCCACAGCTGGGGCTGGAGGTCGTGCGCCGGGGCGCAGGTGTTGGTCGCCGCCATCATCAACATCGCGATGTCCATGCCGGTCACCTCGGTGCGCACCTCGCCGCTTCGCTGAGCCGCGGCCACGAGATCGTCCAGCGCGATCTCGAGATCGCGCTTGGCTCGCGCCAGGCGCTCGTCCCCCAGCCCCTCGCGGGTCGCCGCTTCGAAGAACGAGCGATCCGCCGCGAGCAGCTCCGCGCCGCGCAACATCAGCTCGCCAACGGCACCCAGCCCCGGCGGATACGCGGCCGAGATCTCTGCAACCGCCGTCCGCAGCTGCAGCAGGCGATCGACGAGCACCGCATTGACCAGGTCGCGCTTTGCCGGGAAGTGCCGGAAGAGCGTCCCCTTCGCCACCCCGGCGTTCCGTGCGATCTCGTCCGCGGATACGTCGATACCGCCCTGCGCGAACGCCCGCGCTGCGGCCTCGAGCAGGGCACCGCGGTTGCGCTGCGAGTCGGCGCGACGGTCGGTGGCGGCAAGCGGCAGCACGGTCATGCGCCGGCGCCCGTGGCCACAGGCTCGCCGTCCAGCGCAACGTGCTCGAGATGGCGCGCCCGCAGGAAGGAGACGATCACGAGGATCGAGGTCAGCATGAAGCCGGCCGCGACGAGAAAGGCGATCCGGTAACCGGAAACGGTTGCACCGGCGGCCGCGTGCTTGGTGACGTGGTGGCCGAGCGCGGAGATCAGGCTGCTCGTGCGGCTCGCGGCAAGCGTCGCGAGAACCGCCAGCCCGAGCGCGCCGCCGACCTGCTGGGCCGTGTTGAACAGTCCCGACGCGAGGCCGGCGTCGTCGCCGTGCACGCTCGAAACGCCGATCAGCGTGGCAGGCACGAACGAGAGCCCGAGGCCGACGGCGAGCAGGACGAACGCGGGCAGCAGCGTCCCGAGATAGGTTCCGTGGACGCTCACGCGCACCATCAGTGCGAGGCCGCCGGCAGCCAGCGCCATGCCGGCCACCGCGACCGCTCGTACGCCGTAGAGCGGCACGAGCCGCTGGCTGATCCCCGCCGCGGCTCCGATCAGCACGGCCACGGGCAGGAACGCGAAGCCGGTCGCAATCGGCGAAAAGTGGAGGATCTCCTGGAGGTAGAGAGTGCCGAAGTAGAAGTTCGCGAACAGGCCGGCGCCGAGGAAGAACATCGCCCCGTCGCCCACCGCGAGCGCGCGCGTTCGGAAGATGGCGAGCCGGACGAGCGGTGCGCGCACGCGGGCCTCGATGCCCACGAACGCCGCGATCAGGACCAGCGCCACCACACCCAGAGTGAGTGTGCGCGGCGAGCCCCAACCGTAGGTCTGCGTCCCGACGATCGCGTAGATCAGTAGCGCCAGGCCGCCGGTGATGGCGGCCGCACCGAGGATGTCGGCCCCACGCTCGTGCGTCTCGATGCGCCCACCCGGCACGAAGCGCACCGCGAGCGCCACCGCCGCCACGCCGATCGGCACGTTGACGAAGAAGATCCACGGCCACGACAGCGCCTGCGTGAGCACGCCGCCGAGCAGCAACCCTGCTGCCGCGCCACCAGCCGACAACGCCGCCCACAGACTCAGCGCCTTGCGCTGATCGTCTCCGTCGGGGAAGGTGGTGTTGACGATCGCCAGCGTCGCTGGCGAGACCAGGGCTGCGCCGATGCCCTGCAGCGCACGGGCGCCGACGAGCATGCCTGAGGAGCTTGAGAGCCCGTCGATCAGCGACGCGACGCTGAACAGGCTGACGCCGATGAAGAACAGCCTGCGGCGCCCGAACAGGTCCGACAGTCGGCCGCCGAGCAGCAGGAAGCCACCGAAGGTGAGCGTGTAGGCGTTGACGACCCACTGGAGGTTGGCCTGGCTCATCTTCAGGCCGTGCTGGATCGACGGCAGCGCGACGTTCACGACCGTCGCGTCGAGCACCACCATCAGCTGTGCGAGGCAGACGATGGCTACGCTCAGCCAGGGGTTGTGTGATTTGCGGGGCGATTCGCTCACAGCCGGCTCCAGTGCGCTGGGGAGTGGGCAGAAGGTGACCGGTTGGTCAGGTTAGGACCCTAGCAGACGCCGCCCGGCTGTCCTGATGGCGTCTCCCAAGGGCGGCGAATGAAACTGCATCGTCCATCGCGCCGGACCCCGCGGGCGTGAATTCGCGCAGCGGTCCAGGAAGCTCACCCACAGGGGGGTGGAAACTCACCTCTCCGGGGGTGAGGGCCGCGCCTACGATCG
>PMKB01000184.1 GCA_003157595.1 Solirubrobacterales bacterium | reverse complement strand
CCCGTGGGGCTTGCCGCCAGGTATTGATCAAAGCGGGTAGATGCATACGAACCGCCATAGGTTCCCGCATGATCGTCACCCGTCATCACGACCACGGCCTTATACCCATGCGGAAAATACCAGAACCGTGGCAGCAGCTTGCGGTTCGCTTCCATATAAATCATCATGTTGGCCAAAAGACGCTGCTGCTCATCGGCCTGGGGAATGGCAACCTTGTTCAAATCGACCCAGTCCGGCTGCATGTCGTTGGTCGCAGCTCCGTAAAAGAGATCGTCGGACCTGATGGGAGTGAGCCCATCGCGTTCCTGGCCCGACCAGGCCGGGTTGCCCTGGCGGGTGAGCACGACGATCTCGTCGTACGGGGTCCCGGCGGCCACGGCGAACACGGCCGCGTCGTCGCAGGAGATGGAGGCGGCCGCCGTGCAGCCCAGATCCGCCGTGCTGTCGATCCGGCGGACGTTGATCTCGCGGCGACGATGGACCCAGCCCGCGACCCGCACCTGCGCGCCGGCGTCGGCGGCGCGCAGATCACCGCACCAGCGGTCGCGGTAAAGGTTGGGCGGGGGCACGCGCATCACGCCGCCACCAAGCGCTCGACTAGGGCATCGCGATCGACCGTCTCCTCGGTGCCGGCCGCCAGGTCCCGCAGTCGCACCGACTCCCCCTCGACGACCGCGAAGAAGCGCGCGCCGAGACGCTCGGCCTGCTTGAGCTGGCCCTTCAGCGAGCGCCCGGCAAGCTCCATCTGGGCGGCCAGCCCAGCCTCGCGCGCCGCCGTCAGCGTCTCGAAGGCGTCGGCGCGGGCGGCCTCGAAGGCGACGTAGAGGTCAACCGGGGCCACGCTGACCGGATGCTCGCCGGAGGCCAGCAGGATCCGCTCGATCCCGGCCGCCCAGCCGACCCCCGGCGTCGGCGGGCCGCCGAGCGCTTCGACCAGGCCGTCGTAGCGTCCTCCTCCGGCGACTCCGGACTGCGCTCCGAGCGCGTCGCTGGTGAACTCGAACAACGTGCGCGTGTAGTAATCCAGGCCGCGCACGAGCGTTGGGTCGATCTCGTAGGCGACCCCGGCGCGCCCGAGCAACTCGCGCACCGAGGCGAAGTGCTCGGCGTCGTCTCGCTCCAGCCGGTCGAGCAGGCGCGGCGCTCCCGCCATCACCTCACGCGTACCCGGATCTTCGGAGTCAAATGCCCGCAGCGGGTTCAGCTCGATGCGCTCGCGCACGACAGGCGCGAGGCGCGCAGCGTTCGCGCGCAGGTACTCGGCGAGCTCGTCGCGGTAGGCCTCGCGCGTGCCAAGGCTGCCGAGGCTCGACAGGCGCAGCCGAACCCCGGTGACGCCCGTTTGCGCGAGGATCGCTGCCAACAGGACGATCGTCTCGGCGTCGACCGCCGGATCCTCGGATCCCAGCGCCTCGATCCCGAGCTGCCAGAACTGGCGGTAGCGGCCGGCCTGGGGGCGCTCCGCGCGGAAGAAGCTCGAGAGGTAGTAGACGCGCACCGGCGCCGGCAGCTTGTGCATGCCGTGCTGTACATAGGCCCGGCAAACCGGCGCGGTGCCCTCGGGCCGCAGCGTGAGCGAGCGCCCGCCACCGTCGTCGAAGCTGTACATCTCCTTCTGCACGATGTCGGTCGCCTCGCCGACGCCGCGTGCGAACAGCTCGGTCGCCTCAAAGCTCGGCGTCTCTATCCGGCCGTAGCCGGCGGCCTCGAGCAGCTCGCGCGCGGTGCGCTCCACCCCGGCGCGCACGCTCGCCTGCTCGGGAAGGATGTCGAACGTCCCACGCGGGGCTGTGAGCTTGCTCACCGCGCGGCGAGCTCGGTCAGAAACGGGTTGCTGCGGCGCTCGTCCTCGAGTGAGGTCTGCGGACCGTGGCCCGGGAGGACACGCGTCTGCGCCGGATAGGCGTCGAACAGGCTCGCGATCGAGGCGAGCAGAGCCGCCCCGTCGCCGCCCGGAAGATCGACCCTACCGACCGAACCGCGAAACAAGACGTCGCCGACCAGCAGCGTCTCGTGCTCGGGCAGCGCGTAGGTCAGGTGGCCCGGGCTGTGGCCCGGGGTGAAAACGACGTCGATCTCCAGGCCGGCCAGCTCGAGGTGCTCCCCGCCGGCGAGCAGCTCGTCGGCGTCGTAGCTCTCGAATCCGCCCAGTCCGAGCCAGCCGACGGAGCTGTCGATGTCGGCCAGGATCCCACGCTCAAGCGTCGGGCAGTAAACCGGCGCGCCGGTGGCGTGCGCGAGCGCGGCAACGGCGCCGACGTGGTCGACGTGCGTGTGTGTGAGCAGGATCGCCACCACCTTGACGCCCAGCGCAGCGATCTCCTCGATCAGGCGCTCGGCCTCATCGCCGGGGTCGATCAGCACGGCAGCGGTGGCGTCGTTGCGCCACACGAGGTAGCAGTTCTCGCGGAATGGGCCGACCGTGAAGCCGCGGACTTCGAGCGAGTCCATCAGCGAGCGGCCTTCCTGCGCTGCTGGCGGCGGTACATGAAGTGGTCGGTGTAATAGATGACCGGCATGTAGAGCGCCAGCACGACCGGAATCAGCAGCAGGTTCTTGGTCGGCGTCGTGTGCTTGATGATCACCGTCGAGACTCCGTACACGACCGCGGCGGCGATCGCAGCCCGCCACAGCGACCCCTTCCAGGTCGGCGGTGAGTCATAGCGGTTCTTGCGCGGCGCGCCGGAGCCCCGTCCACGGCCGGTGGAGACGCCCTTTTCGGAAGCGCTCGGCTTGCGTCCTGTACGGCCGCGCGACTCGATCATCCCGGCTGCGTTGCCGCGGTGCTTGGTCTTTCGGGTACGAGGCGCGCGAGGCATCTGTCGGCTATCAATCTAGATGGTTCTCGATGATCTGGCGGGCGGGGTCGAACCCGCGGATCTCGAGCTCGGCCGGGAACCCCACCAGCGCGGCGCGCGGCGCGAGTCCCACGATCTCCGCAGCGGCGAGGTCCGCGTGGCGCGACACGACCTCCACGATCGCCGCCAACGGCAGCGCGACCGGATCCTCAACGTTCATCGAGACCTGGGCGGTGCGCTCACGCGACCGCAGTTCGATCGCGATCGCGCGCAGGCCCGGCAGCCCCTCGCGTCCGCCCTCGCGGATGCTCTCGGCGATCTCGCGCGCGGTACCGAGGTGCGCGGGCGCCGCCAGCTCAACGTTGAATGCCACGAGCGGCGGGCGAGCGGCGACGAGCACCGCCCCCGCGCTCGAATGCAGCCTGCGCGGGCCGAAATCGGGCGTCAGCTCCTCATCGGCGATGCGAGCCGCCAGGTTCGCGGTCCCGCCGCGACGGATCTCGGCTCGCGTGCGGCCACCGGCGAGAACGCCGTAGAGGAAGACCGGGAGGTGCAACTCGCTGCCCAGCAGTTCCGCCGTCAGCAGCGCCTCCGCACACGCCGCCCCCCGCTGCGCCTCGCTCACGTAGACGAGCGGCACGACATCGATCGCGCCGACATGCGGATGCAGGCCTCGCGGAGAGCGAAGATCGATCCGTGCCACCGCCTCGCGCGCCCCGGCCAGCAGCGCCTGCGACAGCGTGGCGGGCGCCCCAGCCAGCGAGTACACCGCGCGGTGGTGGTCGGCATCCTGATGGCGGTCCAACACGCGCGCACCGGTCGCGAATGCGTCACCGATCGCATCGAGCGTCGCGCCGTCGCGGCCCTCGGAGACGTTCGGCACGGCAAGCAGCACGACCACGACCGAGACGATACGCACCCGGGCCGCACGGCCGGCGACTGAACCCACACCGCAGCCACACATCCCCGGCGAGGTAAAGTGCCGATCCCCGCCGGAGTAGCTCAGTCGGTTAGAGCAGCGGAATCATAATCCGCGTGTCGGGGGTTCGAGTCCCTCCTCCGGCATGGAAAGTCCCGTCCGCTGTCCGTACACCTGGCTCGTTGGATGCAAACCCAATGCTTGGAGCTCCGCCTCACCGACGACGAGCGTTCGCGCTCAATTGCAGGCTCGGGTCCGGCTTGCAGCCGCTGTGGCTTTCATGATCTGGACTCTCAGTGAGAGGTTCTTGCGGTCCGATGGACCCGTTGACTGGCGCTAGGTCCTGTTCTCGAGCTGCTCGATTTCGGCTTAGAGCGCGCCGCTCAGGCCGGTGAGCGCGGTCGCCTGAAGTGCGGTGAGCCAGCCGCTCTTGGCGAGCGATTGAACGCCCTGTCTGTAGGCGGTGAGAAGCAACTGCTTGGTGGTCTTGTTGGAGCCGCTGGCGATCAGCTCCGCGCAGTCTTCACCGACCATCGTGGTGAGGAGCGCCTTGATCAGGAAGGACTGCGCGTTGTAGGCCGCCGAGCCCTGCACGAATTGACGCGTCAGCGTGCAGAGGTCGGCCGCGGACACGGTGACCGTGAAGCTCGTCGAGCCGCTCCCCGTGTTTCCGGCCTTGTCGGTCGCCGTCGCCGAAAGGGTGTGCTGTCCCGCACCAAAGGACCAGGCGGGCGCCGAAGCGTTTGCGCAGGTACTGGACGCGACGCCCGAAAGGGTGTCTGCGGCGGTGCAGTTGATCGCCACCGGGACGAGGATTCCGTAGCTGCCGAGGTTGCCGGTGTAGGTGATCGTCGGTGGGTGCGTGTCGATCTGGAAGACACCCGTAGCGTTCGAGCCCGGACCGGCGCCGGCATTGCCGCTCTGGTTGAACCCCTTGTCCGCTCCGTCGGTTGCCTGGCAGCTGACCTGGTGGACGCCGTCGGAGAGGGATCCGGCACCGCCGGCGCTCGTGGCGCTGGTCGGCACGGTTGGCGCGATCGCCAGGGCCGTGCTGCCATCGACACAGCTGAGTGCCGTCAGTCCGGTTGGATAGCGGTAGTCGCTTGCACCGACGCCGAAGCCCAGTGGCTTGCCCACGCCGCCGAGTGTGGCCGCGTTGTACCAGCCGGTGGCGGCCGGCGCCAGGGACGTGCTCAGGTTGACCACCGGCGCCGTCCTCGCGTACTCGTCGAAACGGATCACCTGGTCGATGAAGTCGAACGTGAGCGGATCGGTGTAGGTACAGGAGACCACGGGTGGCAGATCACCGGAGAAGCTGCAGTTGAGCGTCTGCTGTTCGGCCGCCGTCAGATCGCACGGTCCGTCGTCTTCGTAACAATCGGAAACCTCCGTCTGGGTCAGATCGTGAAGCGTGGTGACGGCGGTGCGGTTGTAGAAGTTGATCGCCAGGATGTTCACGTTCTCGGGGCGGTACTGCGTGAAGCAGTCGCCTGCGCCCGTGACGCAGTTGAACAGGGCTGGTCCGATCACGGCGTTCGAGCCGCCATCATTGCCGACAGCCATGTTGAAGAGGCTGCCGTCGAGGTTGTCGGCGATGTAGCCGCCATCCGGCGTCGTCTGCAGGAACTGGACGAAGAGGTGACGCCAGTCCGAGAAGCTGCTGCGGGTGCTGAGCGTGTTGAGCACCGCCGGCAACACGACGCCGACGCTCGAATCGTTGCCGAAGCAGCTCGTCGTCGCACCTCCGACGGTGCAGAAATGACTTGTGGCCGGGATGCCGTCCAGGGCTCCCCAGAGGTTTGGAAACTTGGCGTAGAAGGCGAGGTCCGTTTCCGGCTGAATATTGAATGATTGAGTCAGATCATCCGGATACGACTGAGTCGAGCCCGGCGCGCCGTCGTTCTCGAAGTTCACGATGACGTTGCCCAGATGCTGGGACCAGATCTGAGCCAACGTCAGGTTGTTCGCACATTCGCCAGGCGTGGGATCTGCCAAGTCGCAGTGCTGCGGCGGGATCAGCAACGAGCCGCCGCCGGGCAGCGCGAACGCCGATTCGATCTGCTGCGCCAGGTCGTCGATATTGAGCTGAAACTCATGGTTGAAGTCGAGGATGACGACCTCCGTCGGGTGCGCATCGACGAATGCGCGAGTCTGCGACAGGATGTCGGAGAGCTCTCCGGCTTCGAGGCCGTGGCAGGCGACGGGCGCCTGGGTGAAGTCCCCCCAGTTGGCGGGTTCCTCTGCCTCACCGTTCTCATCGCNNGCAGATCCGCAGATCGAAGTAGCGGATCCCGTCGGTCAGCTCCTCCGCCGCGTCCTTGGACGGATCCTGGGCTCGCGAAAAGGACACAAAGAGCGAGCCGCAGATGAACAGCGGGCATGGCGGCGTTTGGTCGTCGAGCGACGTGCCGCTGTTGTTGGAGATCCCATAGGTGCCCATGTCATGCGTGCCGGGAATCGTCAGCTCGTTCAGCGGCACGTTCGCGATGTCGCTGCCGAGGTCGCGCATCCAGTCCATCCGCGACACGAGCTTGGCGGGCCGCGAGATGGCGCTGCCGGCCGAGTTTGTGAAGACCGCCCGGTAGGCGTCGCCGAGGTTGGCCGCCGATGCCGTCACGGTCAGCGTCGGAGTGGTTTCCGTCGCGTTGCCGGTGAGGTCGGTCCACGGCCCGCTGCGATCGCTCGCCACCTGCCAGCGCACCGTCGGAGTCGGCGATCCGCTTGCTGCTGCGGTGAACGTCGCCACGTCGGTGACCTCCTCGACGAGCGCCATATCAGGCTGCACGGAGATTGCCGGAGCGACTGACGGACCTGCCGCCGCAGACCACGGCGAGACCAGCACCAAACACCCGGCGAATCCAGCGACGAGCCACCTTTTCATCTCTCCTCCTCCATGTGTTGAACGGCTCCTGGAAAGGCCAACACGGCGCTCACGCGCTCGCACGGCAGGTGTGCAAGGCGCGCGGCATCGCGCACGGCATCGACTGACTCAGCCTCGAACAGGACGAAGCAGGTTTCCTCGGCGGGAATGAAGATCGAGCGGCAGAACTGGACCGCGGTCCCCNNGCTCCTCGGCCGCGGCGCGGGCATTCTCGCCGCCGTCGGTTGCGGCCCGCGCATCGCCCCGCGCCACGTACAACTCGAGTAGGTACTCCCCCATCGCGGCCCACCGTACGCGCGGCCCGCCAAACTCGCAATAGCGGAAAACCTCAATCTTTGGCGACGGCTCTGGGCGGAAAGCCGGCTCGCCAGCTGCCCTCGTGAGCTGATGGCGAGCTTGGCGCAGGCGCGCGCGCGACCGGCGCACGAGGGCGTCGCAGCGCTCCGCGGTTGCGATTCCCCACGGGTGTTCCCGCTGGTGGGAGCGCCGCCCGTGGGCGAGAACTGCCGCACGGCTAAAGCATCGAGCGTAAGGCGCCGACGCTCGTGTCATGCGCTGGACTCTGCGTCGTGGGGGGTTGGCGGCCCTTGCCGTCGCGGCATCCTCCTACGCGGCCTTCACCTCGCCGGTCGGGGCGGACTACCCGGGGCCCACGTGTAACGGCTGCGACTACGCGGCCCCGCCGATCAACGCCCTTGCCGGCGGGCACCTCGCTCGCTTCTTCGAGACGCAACCGTTCATGGGTCCGTTCACGCTGTTGCTGCGTGCGCCGGTCGTCGCCATCACGCGCCTGCTTGGATCCGGCCAGTTGCTCCAGTACCGACTCGGCGCGTTGGTCTGCCTGCTGGTGGCGGCAGCACTGACCGGCGTGCTGCTACGCGAGATGCCGCCGCGCCGCTGGCGGTTGCTGCTCCAGGCCTTCCTGCTGGTCCTGATCCTGGCGGGACCGCTGACGGTCAAGACGCTGTGGTGGGGGCACCCGGAAGAACTGGTTGGTGGGCTCCTGTGCGTGTGCGCCGTGCTGCTCTCCAGCCACGGGAGGCCCGTGCTCGCCGGACTGCTGCTCGGCTTGGCGATCGCGACGAAGCAGTGGGCGTTGCTGGCGGTTGTGCCGGCGCTCGCGGTGTGCCAGCGCGATCGCGTGCGTCTTCTGGCGGTCGCCGCCGGCGTCGTCGCGCTGTTGGTCGCACCGATGTTCATCGGCGACCCGAGCCGTTTCCTGTCGCAAAATCTGCACGCGGGCCTGGCACTATCCGGCACGCAGACAGCCGTTGTCACACCGACGAACATCTGGTTCGCCTACACCACGAACGTCAGCGTCGTGCTCGGACGCGGCACCAACTACGGGATCTCCGCAGGCCTCTCAGCGTTCACCCATCCGCTTGCCCTGGCGGTCGGCCTGGCGCTGTCGCTTTTGTTCTGGCGTCGATTCCCGAAGCCCACGGCGGCGGACGCGCTGATGCTGCTCGCACTGGTCTTCCTGGTCCGGTGTCTGCTGGACCCGTTGACGTTGAGCTACCACCACCTCCCATTCTTCGTCGCGATCGCCGCGAGCGAGGGGCTGCGCAGACGCGGATTCCCCGTCGTCACCGTGTTGTCAGCTGCGGCTCTGTGGGTGATCTCGCACCCGATCGCCGCAACTGGCGACGCCAGCCTTCTCAATGAGACCTACCTGGCGTGGGCGCTGCCTATCACGGCGTATCTGACGGTTCGCTGCGTTCTGCCAGCCGCACGGATTCGCCGGCGACACCCGGCAACGAAGCGGCGGGCGCCGCTCGCGACCACGCAGGCGTAGCCAGACCGGACCACGCCGGACGGCGAGCGGCGGGCGACCGCTCGCCGCGGCTCAACCGGACGCGAACGTCGGCTCGCGCGAGGGATGTGTGACCGCCAGCCGGCTGCGGGCGTTCTCCATCATGGTCGCCGACGGCGGAACGGTGGCCAGCGCGGCGAGCAGCGCGTCTCCCTCGATCCGCGCGCAGCGACAGTCGCTGAGCGCTTTCACGGTCGCGGTCCGGGGGATGTGCTCGAGCACGCCGATCTCGCCAAAGTAGGTCGGCGCGCTCATCCGGCGCAGCGTGCGTTCGGGACCGCCGGCCTCGCCTCGGGCCGTGACCTCGACCGCTCCTTCGACCAGCACGTAGAACGCATCTGCCCGATCGCCTTCGCGCACGATTGTCCTCGCCGCCTCGAAGGCGACCTCGGTCTCGGCGGCTGCCAGACTCTCGAGCACAGCCCTGCTGGCGGTGGCGAAGATGCCCAGCCCCTCGAGCACCGCGACGCTCGGTGCCAGCGCCTGCGTCCGGACTGCCGTCTGGCGGTCGATCGCCAGCAGCGACGGAAAGCCGAGCAGTCCGACGGCGAGCGGCCCCAACGCCATCGTCAGCAGCCCGGCGTTCAACCCCCAGAGGCTCACGATCGCCGGTGTGATCACGGCGCCCAGCGAGATCGCGCCGAGCACGAACGCGAAGAACACGCCGAACACGCGGGCGAGCTGCTCCTGCGGGACCGCGCGCTGCAGCGCGGTGATTGCGATCACATCGACCACCAGCGTCGAGCCGCCCCGCAGGATCTCCAGGCCGAAGGCGAGAACTGGGCTGTGGATGACGGCCAGAAGCGCGGTCGGCAGGCAATATCCGGCGACGCCCACGATGATGATCGGGGCGAGGCGGCGCGAACCGGCGAGACGGTTGACCCCTACCGCCATCAGTATCCCGCCGACACCGAGTCCGGCCAGCAGGTAGCCGAAACCTTCGGACCCGGTGCCCAGTCGGTGCTCTGACACGCCGACGAACAGCACCGTGTCGGTCCCGTACACGAAGCTCACGAGCGCGCAGAAAGCGACCAACGTGCGCGCGGCCGGCAGGGCGAGGATCGTGCGCACTCCCACGGCCATCTGCGCGAGCGGCCCCGCCGTCCCCGCTTGCGTGACGTCAACCGGTCGGCTTCGAGCGCGGATCCGAGACACCAGCGCGGCCGAGATCACAAAGCTGCCGGCGTTGGCGGCGAACGCGGCCGCGGGCGACCCGATCAGCAACAACCCCGCTCCGACAGCCGGCCCCGCGATCACGACCAGGTTGTCGATCGTGCCGTTCAGCGCGTTGGCCGCGACCAAGTCATCCTCGCCGACGACCGCCGGGATCGTCGCCGCGACCGCCGGGCTGTAGACGACGTTGGTGGCCGAGGTCAGCGCCGCGAACGCGAAAGCGAATGCGAGCGGCCCGCCGGTGGCCGCTACCAGCGCGAGTCCTCCCTGCCAGAGCGCGCACACGAGGTCCGCGCCCAGCATCAGCCGCACGCGCTCGGTGCGTTCGGCGATCACGCCGCCATAGGCGCTGAGCAGCAGTGCCGGGATGAAGCGGACCAGGCCGGCGCCGCCAACCCACGCCAGCGAGTGCGTGCGGTCGAACACGAACGCGAGCAGGGCTACGTTGTAGGCCCAGCTCCCGGTCGCGGACACGACCAGCCCGGCGAACAGGAACCGCAGGTCGCGTTTCGCCAGCGCCGAGCTGTAGCCGCCCAACCACTTGGCTACACGCCCCGGCCCCATGCGCTCGCACCCTACAGCCGTGAGCGAACGTTCACGCGTCAGCGCCGGCCGCGTACCGGCCGCGTACCTGAACTGCGAACATCGCAGACGTGAAGGTAGCCGCCGCACTCGCTGGTCGCTTCCTGGGAACGAAGCATCCGCCCGTGCCACCCACGGCCAACTACAAGTGGGTGGTGCTCTCGAACACGACGATCGGCGTGCTGCTGGCGACGATCAACTCCTCGATTCTGCTGATCGCGCTCCCGGACATCTTTCGCGGGATCCACGTCAACCCGCTCACGCCGGGCAACACGAACTACCTGCTGTGGATGATCCTCGGATTCCTCGTTGTGACCGCCGTGCTCGTCGTCAGCTTTGGTCGCCTCGGCGACATCTACGGGCGCGTGCGGATGTACAACCTCGGCTTCGCCGTGTTCACGTTGTTCTCCCTGCTGCTGGCGGCGACCTGGCTGAAGGGCAGCGCGGGCGCCCTGTGGCTGATCGGCATGCGGATCGGGCAGGGCGTCGGCGGAGCGATGCTGTTCGCCAATTCCGGGGCGATCATCACCGACGCCTTCCCCGAGAACCAACGCGGCCTCGCACTCGGAATCAACGGCGTCGCGGCGATCGCCGGGTCGTTCATGGGTCTCATCCTCGGCGGCCTGCTGGCTCCTGTCGAGTGGCGGCTGGTGTTCCTCGTGTCGGTCCCGTTCGGGCTGTTCGGGACCTTCTGGGCCTACGTGAAGCTGCACGACCTGAGCGAGCGGCGCCCGGCGCGGATCGACTGGCTCGGCAACATCACCTTCGCCGTCGGCCTGATCGCGGTCATGATCGGCATCACCTACGGAATCCAGCCCTACCACGGGCACACGATGAGCTGGACGAGCCCGAAGGTCCTGGCCGAGCTGATCGGCGGAACCGTCATGCTGGCGATCTTCTGCGTGATCGAAACGCGCGTGGAGCAGCCGATGTTCCACCTCCAGCTTTTCCGCATCCGCGCGTTCGCCGCGGGAAACCTTGCCAGCCTGCTCTCTGCGATCGGCCGTGGCGGGCTTCAGTTCGTGCTGATCATCTGGCTGCAGGGCGTCTGGCTGCCCGAGCACGGCTACAGCTTTGCGAGCACGCCGCTGTGGGCCGGCATCTACATGGTGCCCCTGACCGCCGGGTTCCTGATCGCCGGGCCGCTTTCGGGCCTGCTGTCGGACCGCTACGGCGCCCGTCCGTTCGCGACCGCCGGCATGCTCGTCGCCGCGGCGTCGTTCCTGCTGCTGCAGCGTCTGCCCGTCAATTTTTCTTATGCCGCTTTCGCGGGGGTTCTTCTGCTCAACGGGATCGGGATGGGTCTATTTGCGTCCCCCAACCGCGCCGGGATCATGAACAGCCTGCCGCCGAGCCAGCGGGGCGTCGGCGCTGGGATGGCGGCGACCTTTCAGAACTCCGCGATGGTGCTCTCGATCGGCATCTTCTTTTCGCTGATGATCGTGGGACTCGCAGCCCACCTGCCGGCGGCGCTTCAGTCCGGCCTGACGGCGCACGGCCTCCCGGCCGCCGAGGCGAGCTCGATCGCCCATCTGCCGCCGGTGGCGTCCCTGTTCGCCGCATTTCTCGGCTACAACCCGGTGGGGCAGCTGCTCGGTGCCCACCTGCATCAGCTGACCGCCTCGCAGGCCGCGGCTTTGACCAGCCGCTCGTTCTTTCCGCGGCTGATCAGCGGCCCGTTCTCGAGCGCTCTGAACGTCGCCTTCACGTTCGCGTTCATCGCGTGCCTGATCGCGGCGGGGGCGTCGTGGCTGCGCGGCGGCAAATACCACTACCGTGACGATGAGCGCGAGCGCACCGAGCGGCGCGCGAGCGGCGCGGTGGCGAACGCGGAAAAGGTTGTCAGGTGAGCACTCTCGTCACGATCTCCGGTTCCTACGGCGCCGGAGGCAGCCGGATCGGCCCGGCGCTCGCCGAGCGGCTCGATGTTCGATTCCTTGACCGGGCTATCCCCGCCGCCGTCGCGGAGCAGCTCGGCNNGCTCAGCGCGAGCTGGCTCGAGCGGATGCTACGCGGCTTCATCGGGCAGGACATCGCGGCTCCGTCTGGCACACCATCTGCGGCGGCGACGGCGGCTGACTTCTGCCAGGCGACCGAGGAGGTCCTGCTCCGCCAGGCCGCAAGCGGACGCGGCGTGATCCTCGGCCGCGCCGCGGCGATCCTCCTACGCGACGACCCGCGCGTGCTACGGGTGCGCCTCGACGGCCCACCCGAGCGCCGCGTG
>PMKB01000313.1 GCA_003157595.1 Solirubrobacterales bacterium | reverse complement strand
GCGCTGGGCGTGCCGCTGCCCGGGGAGACGGCCGTGATTCTCGGCGGGCTGGCCGCCAACCAGGGCCGCCTGTCGATCGTCGCCGTGATCGTCGTCGCCGCCGCCGGGGCGATCGTCGGCGACAACATCGGCTTCGTGATCGGGCGCAAGGGCGGGCGCGCGCTGCTCGAGCGGCCGGGACGCTTCTACGACGAGCGCCAGCGAATGCTCGCGATCGGCGATCCGTTCTTCGAGCGCCACGGGCCCAAGGCGGTCTTCCTCGGACGCTGGATCACCGGCCTGAGGGTATGGACCTCCTGGCTCGCCGGCGCGAGCGACATGCGCTGGCCGACCTTTCTGCTCTGGAACGCGCTCGGCGGCACCGCCTGGGCGACGAGCGTAGCGCTGGCCGCCTACTACGGCGGCAAGAGCGTCGAGGCGGTCTTCAGCAAGGTCGGCCTCTACGGCGGCCTCGCCGCGATCGGGCTGATCGTGATCGGCGTGGTCTACGTGTGGCGCCGGCGCCGGCGCGCTCGCGCTCGCGCGGCGTGAGTGAGGGCACGCGGGCGATCCTCGTGTCGAGGGGGAGCGATCGGTGCGCTAGCGCGTGGAGCGCACACGCGCGTCGGATCGATCCTCGCCTTGCGTCTGGAGCGTCACGGCCCGGAGTAGATGACGCCGTGGCAGTCCCACGACCCTGAGAAGGCCCCTCCGAGCACGCTGCTGAAGATGCCCTTGGCGAGCGCGGTCCCGCCCTGGGCGATGACGGACTCGCCGAACAACTGCCGGCCGCCGGCGTCGGCCTCGAAGGCCTCGCTCTCCGATGGGCTCTGCGCGATCAGCAGACCGACGAACGGCCTGCCGGCGTTGCCCCTGGCTCCCTGGACCAGCGTGCCGACGTTGAGCGAGAGGGCGCCAACGGTCCTGCTGCGGTCGCACAGGCCGTTGCGGAACCGGTAGGTCCGTCCCCCGATCTGGATCACCACCGTCGCCGGTCCGCAATAGGCGATCGCGCGCCGTCCGCTGATCGTGGTGAGCGTGGGCGCGCATGGCGACGGGACCGCCTCCCCCACGGCGGGGGCGGCCGCGAGACCGCCAGCGAGGGCGGCGCTGCCGAGCAGGGCCGTCAGTGCGAAGCGTGCGAGCACGGGCGCCGAGCATGCTACCGCCGTCACGGGACTGCGCCTCGCCTGCTTCGCAGCGCTGGTGTTCGGGGTTGGTCGCGCGCTCCGGCTTCGCCCTCACGGACGCCGCATGGACTCGCGCCATTGCTTTGAAACTTAGCGGCGGCAGAGCTGGGAGCGCGCGCGCGCGTCCTCAGGCTGAGCAGAGCGAGCGACCGGTCATCGCCTCGGGCTGGGCGATGCCGAGCAGCTCAAGCGCCGTCGGCGCGACGTCGGCGAGGACGCCCTCGCGCTCCAGGCGCACGGCCTGGGTGGTGACTATCAGCGGCACCGGGTTGAGCGAATGGGCGGTCTGTGGAGTGCCGTCGGGGTTGAGCATCTCGTCGCTGTTGCCGTGGTCGGCGGTGACAATGCATACGCCGCCGCTACGGTGCACCGCAGCGACCACCTTGGCGAGGCATTCGTCGACGACCTCCACGGCCGCCACGGCGGCGGCGATCACGCCGGTGTGGCCGACCATGTCGGAGTTGGCGAAGTTGATGATCCCGAAGCGCGGATGGTCCTGCTCCCAGGCGGCGACGAACGCACCAGCGGCCTCGCGTGCGGCCATCTGCGGCTTGAGGTCATAGGTCGCGACGTCACGCGGCGACGGGACGAGCTCGCGACGCTCACCGGGCTCCGGCTGCTCCTCGCCGCCGTTGAAGAAGTATGTGACGTGGGGATACTTCTCCGTCTCGGCAACATGCAGCTGGCGATCGCCGGTCGCAGCGATCACCGCGGAGAGTGTCGTGCTCGGGTGCTCGGGTGCGAACGCGACCGGGTAGGGGAAGTCCTCCTCGTACTGGGTCATGCAGCTGAGCGCATCGACCGTCGCGACGCCGCCGCGATCGACCTCGGTGAAGCTCGGATCGGCCAGCGCGCGCACGATCTCGCGCATCCGGTCGGGGCGGAAGTTGAAGCAGAACACGCGGTCGCCGGGCGCGATCGGCGCCGGCGTGCCGACCAGCGTCGGCTCGAGGAACTCGTCGGTCTCGCCGCGCTCGTAGGCAGCCGCGACCGCCTCGACGCCGGTGGCCGCGCTGTAGGGGGCACTGGCACGAACGAGCAGGTCGTAGGCGCGCTGGACGCGGTCCCAGCGCTTGTCGCGGTCCATCGCCCAGTAGCGCCCGATCACCGAGGCGACCCGCGCGCCGCCGTGGCGCTCGAGTCTGCCAACGGCCTCGAGTCCCGCGTCCGGTGCGGTGTCGCGCCCGTCGGTGAAGCAGTGCACGATCACCTCGCCGGCGTCCAGCTCGTTCGCCAGGTCGATCAGCGCCAGCAGGTGCTCCTGCGAGGAGTGCACGCCGCCGTCGGAGACCAGGCCGATCAGGTGCACACGGCCGGGGCCTGCGAGCGCCGCGCGGATCACCGGATTTGAGCCGAGCGTGCCGTCGGTCAGCGCATCGTCGAGCCGCGTCAGGTCCTGGCGCATCACGGCGCCGGCGCCGAGGTTGAGATGCCCGACCTCGGAGTTGCCCATCTGGCCCTCGGGCAGCCCGACGGCGCGCCCGCAGGCGATCAGCTGGGTGTGCGGGTAACGCTCCCAGAGCGTGTCGAAGACGGGCGTGTCCGCGAGCAGCACGGCGTTGCCGGGCCCGGGCGGCGCGATCCCCCAGCCGTCGAGGATGACCAGGCACAGGCTGGGCGCCGGGATCGTGTCGGGGCCGGGCGGAACGGTCATCTCGGAGCGCTCATCCGGCGCCGTCGCGGGCAGCCGTCGCGATCGCCGCAAACGATTCGGCATCGAGCGAGGCTCCACCGACCAGCGCGCCGTCCACGTCGGCCAGCGCGAGCAGCTCGGCGGCGTTGCCGGGGTTCACCGAGCCGCCGTAGAGCACCTTGACCTGCTCGTCCAGACCCTTGTGTAGCGCTCCGACCAGCGCGCGCACGAAGCTCGCCGCCTCCTGCGCCTGCTCGGGCGTGGCGACGCGGCCGGTGCCGATCGCCCAGATCGGCTCGTAGGCGATCGCGACCTCGCTCAGGCGCTCCTGCGGCACGTGCTCGAGGCCCTCCTGAACCTGGTGTCGGAGCTTGCGCTCGGTGTCGCCGGCCAGCCGCTCCTCCTCGGTCTCGCCGACGCAGAGGATCGGCCGCAGCCCCGCCTGCAGCGCGACGAGCACCTTCTGGGCGACGGCGCGGTCGGCCTCGCCGAACAGCTGGCGGCGCTCACTGTGGCCGAGCACGACGCCGGCGACGTCCAGCTCGACGAGCATCGGCGCCGAGACCTCGCCGGTGAAGGCCCCCTCAGCCGCCTCGTGCATGTTCTGCGCGTAAACGCCAACGCGCGTGCCGCGCGTGCTGTCGACCATCGCCTGAAGCGCCGTGAACGGCGTGCAGACCGCGATCTCGACGCCCTCGAGGCTCGCGACCCGTGGCAACAGCGCCTGGATGTAGCGCTCCGCCTCGGCGACGGTCTTGTACATCTTCCAGTTGCCGGCGACCAGCGGTGTGCGGCTCATTGGCGCTCCGCAGCGAGTTCGAGCGCCTGCACTCCCGGAAGCGTGCGGCCCTCGATCAGTTCGAGTGTCGCGCCGCCACCGGTCGAGAGATGGGTGACCGCGCCGTCGAGCCCGAACCGCTTCAGCGCCGCAACCGAATCGCCGCCACCGGCGACGGTCGTGCCCGGTGCCGCCGCGACGGCCTCGGCCACCGCGCGCGTGCCGGCGGCGAACGCATCGAGCTCGAACACCCCCATCGGCCCGTTCCAGAAGACCGTGCCCGCGGCGGCGATCGCCTCCGCGTAGATCGCAGCGGTGCGCGGTCCGATGTCCAGCCCCATCCAGCCGTCCGGGACGTCCACACCGTCGAGGTCGCGGCGCGTGGCGTCGGCCTCGACACTCTCGCCGAGCCCGAGATCCACGGGCAGCAGCAGCTTGGCGTGCGATGAGGATGCCCGCTCGAGCGCGCTGCGAGCCGGCTGCAGCCCTTCCTGCTCGCACATCGAGGCGCCGATCGTGTGGCCCTGGACGCTCAGGAACGGGAAGCACATCGCGCCGCCGATCAGCACCGTGTCGGCGAGCTCGAGGAAACGCTCGATCACGGCGATCTTGTCGGTCACCTTCGCCCCGCCGAGCACCGCCACCAGCGGCCGCGCGGGGTCGGCGAGGATCGCCTGCAGCTGCGTGACCTCGCGCTCGAGCAGCAGCCCCGCGACGGCGTCGTGCACGTGGTGCGTCACGCCCTCGGTCGAGGCGTGGGCGCGGTGTGCGGAGCCGAAGGCGTCGTTGACGTAGACGTCCGCCAGCGACCCGAGCGCCGCCGCGAGCTCGTCGTCGTTCTTGGTCTCACCCGGCTCGAAGCGCAGGTTCTCGAGCAGCACGATCTCGCCGGGCTCGAGGCGCTCCACGGCGGCGCGCGCGCTCGGCCCGACGACGTCGTGCGCGAACTCGACGTGCGCGCCCGTCAGCTCGGCCACGCGCTTGGCGACAGGCGCGAGCGAGAACGCGGGATCAGGGCCACCCTTCGGCCGTCCGAGGTGGCTCGCAAGGATCACCCTCGCACCGCGGCGCCGCAGGTTCTCAATCGTCGGCAGCGCCGCGCGGATGCGCGTGTCG
>PMKB01000239.1 GCA_003157595.1 Solirubrobacterales bacterium | reverse complement strand
GATGCGGGGGTACTGCGACTTCTATGAGGTCGCACCGAGCGATGCGGCGCTGCGTGGGCTCGGCGAGAACCTGCTCGCCAATCCCAATAGCGGCGGCCTGCAGCTGATCGCGCGCGGCGACGACGACGGCGCGCCGACCGGCTTCGCCACCCTCTACTGGACCTTCTCCACCCTCGCGGCAGCGCCGATCGGCCTGATGAACGACCTCTACGTCGACCCGGCCGCGCGCGGCAGCGGCGTCGGCGCCGCGCTGATCGAAGCCTGCGCGGCCGAGTGCGCGGCGCGCGGGGTGCACATCCTCGAGTGGGAGACGGCGCCGGAGAACCATCGCGCGCAGGCCCTCTACGACCGCTTCGGCGCGCAGCGCTCGGAGTGGATCGCCTACACGCTCGCGGTCACGCCACGCTGACCACGGTGTAGCGGCGCGTGCCGCGGGGCAGCGTGATCTGCGCGTCCTCGCCGGCCGATAGCCCGAGCAGCCCGCGGGCGACCGGCGACTCGATCGAGATCTTCCCCTGCGCGGGCGCCGCGGTCTGCGAACTGACGATCTCGANNCCGCCGCCGGCGCCGGCGCCGGCGTCGTCCTCGACGATGACCGCGCCGGCGATCTTCTCGCGCAGCCTGGCGATCTTCGTCTCGAGATGCGCCTGGTCGTTCTTGGCGTCGTGATACTCGGAGTTCTCCTTCAGATCGCCCCACTCGCGCGCCGTCTTGATGCGCTCGGCCATCGCCCGCCGGCCGTCGCCCTCGAGCGCAGCGAGCTCGGCCACGAGCGCTTCGTGGTCGGCGGCCGTCATCAGGGTGTCGTCGTCCATCGACTGCTCAGACTATCTGGTGGTCAACGCCCGCCGTGCGCGATCGCCCGCTCGCCCTGCGGGTGGCGGGCGAACACAATCAGGCCGACGGCGAAGCGGCGCTGCGCTCACCGTCCTCGCTGTCGGCGAGCCGCGGCAGGACCAGCAGTGGGCAGCGCGCGTTGCTCGCAAGGTGCGCGGCCGTGCCGCCGAACATCAGCCGCCGGATCGGCCCGTAGCCGCGCGATCCAACGATCAGGAGGTCGACGCGGGCGCCGAAGGCGGCGAGCTCCTCGCCGGCGATACCGCTTGCGACCTCGCCCGCCACCCCGTCCAACGCGGCCAGCTCATCCTTCGCCTCGGCCAGGAGCTTCTCGGTCGCCTCGGCCCGGCTCACGCCGCGAACGATCCCGACGTACGGTGTGGGCCCAACGACCATCAGCGCACACACCTCCGCGCCGTGATGGGCGGCGAGCTGGCGTGCGAACGCGAGTGCGGCCTCGCTCTCGGGCGAGCCGTCATAACCCACGCCGATCCTGGCGATCGCGCCGGCCTCCTGTGAATACTCGAGCGGCGCGACGGCAACGGCGCAGGGGGCGCCGGCGAGCGAGGCGCGGGTGATGTCGCCCACGAGGACCCGGCCCGCGAAGCTGCGAGAGCTCGAGCCGACGGTCAACAGGTCGGCGTCCTGCGCTTCGGCGAGGTAGTGCAGGCCGCGCCCGACCGAGGATGCGGTCACGGTGAGCAGCTCGGCCTCGGTCGCGGTAGCGTCGCGCTCCGCTTCGAGCAGCGCCAGCGACTCCGCGTTCTCGGCCACGCCGTACGCGCCGCTCGCGCCGCGAAACGGTGTGAGCTCGTGGACGTGGGCGAGGACGAGGCGCGCGTCGTCCGCGACGAGCAGCTTGGCGACGGCAATGGCGTCCCGACCGGTCGGGCCGCCATCCACTCCCACGATTACCTGGCGAAACATCACGCCCCCTTGGCTTGGATCAGCGAAGGTTAGATCACAACCCCTCGCCCCGCCCGCCCGCGCACGAGCGCGATCCCGCACGAGCGCGATCCGTATCCTCGCGTGCGTGCAGCCGCCGGCGATAGCGATCCGCGGCGCCCGCAAGCGCTACGGCGAGATCACCGCCGTCGACGGCCTCGACCTCGAGGTGCCGGCCGGCGTGTGCTTCGGCCTGCTCGGGCCCAACGGCGCCGGCAAGTCGACGACGATGCGGTTGCTGACGGCGCAGAGCCTCGCCGACGACGGCGAGATCAACGTGCTCGGCTACCGCCTGCCCGCGGAGTCCAAACAGGCGCGCATGCAGATGGGCGTCGTGCCGCAGCTCGACAACCTCGACATCGAGCTGACCTGCCGCCAGGTCCTCAGCGTGTTCGCGCGGCTCTATCGCGTCGCGCGCCACGAGCGCCACGCAGCGGTCGCCCGGGCGCTGGCGATCGCCAACCTCGCGCCACGCGCCGACACCAGGGTCTCGGATCTCTCCGGCGGGATGCGCCGGCGGCTGCTCGTCGCCCGCGGGCTGATCCACCACCCGCGCCTGGTGCTGCTCGACGAGCCGACCGTCGGCCTTGACCCCCAGATCCGCCAGGAGCTGTGGTCGCTGATCGACAGCCTGCGCAGCGAGGGCGTGACGATGCTGATGTCCACGCACTACATCGAGGAGGCCGAGCGCCTGGCCGACGTCGTCGCCGTGATGTCGGCCGGCCGCGTGATCGCCCAGGGCACCCCGGCCGAGCTGGTCCGCGCCCATGCGGGCGAGCGCGTCGTCGAGGTCTACGGCACGCCCGAACGGCTCGCGCAGGTGACCGAGCTCGCCTCACGGCGCGGCTGGAGCAGCCGCCGCAGCGGACCAGCGGTGGCAATCATGCGCGCCGAGTCACTGGGCGAGGAGGTCCCCGACGGGACTGTACGCCCGGCGAACCTCGAGGACGCCTTCGTCGCCCTGACCGGAGAGGAGATCGAGTGAGCAGCGCGCAGCCGAGCACCACGGCGCCCGTCCCGGTGCGCCGCGTGCGGCGACTCGAACCGGCCGCGCTGGCCGGTGTGATGACCCGCGACGTCGTGCTGTTCGGCCGCTACTGGAAGGCCACGACCTTCTCCTCGATCGTCCAGCCGACGATCTACCTGCTCGCCTTCGCCGCCGGCATCGGCGCGCTGGTCAACCGCGTCGGCCGCTTCAGCTACCTCGACTACGTGGCGACCGGTGTGGTCGCGACCGCGGTGCTCTTCTCCTCCGCCTTCCCGGGCATGTTCAACACGTTCGTGCGCTGGCGCTTCCAGCGCACCTACGACGCGCTGCTCGCCGCGCCCGTCGACGTCGAGGAACTGGTGACGGCGGAGGTCCTGTGGATCGCGCTGCGCGCCGGCGTCTACGGCCTCGCGCCGATCGTGGTGGGGATCGTGTTCGGCCTGCACCCGACGCCGGGGATGCTGGCGGTCGTGCCGATCGGCTTCCTCACCGGCTTCGGCTTCGCCTGCTTCGGCGTGCTGCTGGCCGCGATCGCCAAGACGATCGACAACTTCAACTACGTCACCAGCGCCGTGCTGACGCCGATGTTCCTGGTCGCGGGGACCTTCTTCCCGATCACGACGCTGCCCGCCGGGATCCGCGTGGTGGCGAAGTTCAACCCGCTCTACCACTGCGTGCAGCTGGTCCGCGACGCCTCACTGAGCGGCCTGGGCACCGCCGATCTGGCCCACGCCGGCGTCCTAGCGCTGTTCGCCATCGTGATGTGGCGCCTGGCGATCTGGCGGCTCGGCAAGCGCCTGATCGACTAGGGATCAGTTTTTCCGGTGGGTGCATGCACCCACCGGCGGGTTGGCGCATGCGCCAACCC
>PMKB01000068.1 GCA_003157595.1 Solirubrobacterales bacterium | reverse complement strand
CTGCGACAGCAGAGCGAGGCAGGCCATCAGCGTGGCTAGCCCCGCGGCCGATCCGGCCACGAGCGCGCGACGCGATTCTGCGACGGCCATGCAAAGCCAGAAGCCCATCACGAACAGACATCCCTCGCCGTTGATGTAACCGAGGGGAGCGTTGAGGCGACCTCCAAGGAACAGGGTGTCGGGGTTTGAGCCGAGCAGGCGTGCGAGCACTGACACCGCTACCGCAATCGCCCCGATCGCAGCCGCTCCGAGGAGTAACGCCGAGCGCCGCTCGCCGCGGACAAGCATGAGAATCAGTAGCAGCAGCGCCCAGTACGCCAGCCAGCGGTTGCCGCTCACCACGGCGTTCTCGACCGATTCGGCCCAGGCGGTGGAAGCCAGAGACCAAACGCCAAGACCGAGCAAGCCGCCGAGAGCCAGAGCGGCGGGACCGGAGGGCCGCGTGGGGCGAGCCACCACGCTCACCGCGCTAGCGAGAACGAGGCCGAGGCCGATCGGCACCCAAACGGCAGCGTCGTAGTAGGCGTAGAAGAACGGACTGAGGCCGACACCGAGACCGAGCGCCAACAGGACGAGGCTCGCAGCGGCGTGCGGCCAGCCTGAAGTCACCGTGGATGAGGCGCGGCTCGCGGGTGAGACGGACGTCGCCATGGGCGTCCCCATCCTTTCAGTATTCAGCCACGTGCTCGCCAACGCGCTCGCAGACCGGTAGAAGATCGGCCCAACCTCACGACACTGCACAATTGCTGGCCAAAGGCAGAGTCCGCTCGGTCATAATTGGCGCCATGCATCGCCCGCGGCGACGAAGGCAACGCGTCCTCCGCCCGACGGCTGGCGTTCTGGCCACAATTGTGGCGGTAGCTCTCGCCACGATCGTCGCGGCTGCGTCTGCTCCCGCGAGTTCGACGGGCAACGTCCTCAAAGCCATGTGGGGCCCCGCCGTTCACAATGGCGTCTCGCTGTTCCCCACCTACCGCGACCTCGGCGTAAAGATCTACGAGGACGACCTGCATTGGGACTCGATCGCCCTACGCCGCCCTCAACATCCCACCAACCCCGATGCCGCCGCCTACACCTGGCCGGCGGAGGTCACCACAGCCGTCGCCGAAGCTAAGCGCTACCACATCCAGGTAGCCCTCCAAATCATCGGCGCGCCTCCCTGGGCCAATGGCGGCAAAGGCTGGAACTGGGCGCCGCTAAATCCTCAGGACTACGCCAACTTCGCGATCGCCGCCGCCCGGCGCTACCCGTCGGTGCATCTGTGGATGATCTGGGGCGAGCCCTCCCGCGCGCACAACTTCGAGCCGCTCACCCCGGCGACGCCGGGCGCGGTGCTGGACGCCCAGCAGCAGGTCGCGCCGCACCTCTACGCGCGCATCCTCGATGCCGCGTACGGGGCGCTGAAGAGCGTTAACCGCTCCAACCTGGTGATCGGAGGAATGACCTACACCACGGGCGACATCTCAACTGTTCAGTGGATCGAGAACATGCGTCTGCCTGACGGCAAGCCGCCGCGACTCGACATGTACGGACACAACCCCTTCAGCTGGCGGGCGCCCAACCTGTCCAATCCGCCCTCGCCCGATCAGGAGATGGACTTCTCCGACCTCGGGCGACTCGCGGCGCTTGTCGACCAATACCTAGGGCGCCCCGGCAATCCCGACCCCAAACTGTTCCTCTCGGAGTGGACGATCCCCACAGCAGTCGATCAGGAGTTCGACTACTGGGTGGACCCTGTCACCCAGGCCCAGTGGATCACCGACGGATTGAGCATCACTCAAAGCGACCGGAGCATCTACGCGGTCGGGTGGATCCACCTCTATGACGATCCACCTATCACCTATGGGGGACTGATCGCGGCGGACGGCACGCTCAAGCCGGGCTACGCGGCCTGGAAGGCCGGTTGAGCGCGCGCGAGGCCCAGCGAGCTGATCGGCCCCGCAGCCGTCACCCGAGCGGGGCTGACTACCAGTCTCCGTCCAACGCCCGCGTCAGATAGCTTTCGCGACGAGCCAACCCTTCCCGAGAGGATCACTTGGAAGCCCCTTTGCCGCTGCTCAGGCTCGACGATCCGCGGCCCCCAGATGACGGGCGACAGGCTGAGCCGGAGCCAACCGCGCTCGGCCGCACGTTGGAGGACGAGCTTGCGGCCGTTGTCACCGAGTTCGACTGCTCGAAGACGCTTGAGACCGGCCTCGGTCGCGGCGACTCGGCGCTCGCCATCGCGACCGCTCACGAGCAGCGCGCGCGCGGCGAGCACATCGCCATCGACGCCGATCAGGAGAGCGACTTCTCCTTGGACGCGGTGGCGCGCCTGCGGCGAGCGGGACTTCTCCACCGTGTGCGGTTAATCCCCGGTTCGGCGGAGGTGGCGCTGCCCGAGCTCCTCCGTGACGGTGTCCAGATCGACTTCGCGTTGATCGGGGGGCCGAAGCAATTCGAGGACGCGTTTGTGGAGTTTCTGTACCTCGACCGCATGCTCGTCACCGGCGGGATCATGGCCCTTGCCAGTCCAGAGAAGCGCGCGATGGTCGCGCTGTTGGAGTTCGTCGCTCAGGCTCGCACGTATGAGTTGCGCCTGGAGCCGTGCTCCGGGTTCGCGCTGCTGCGCAAACTCGGCCGGCAGCGCACGCAGGAGACGCCGTTCCCTTCGGGGTGGAGCCGAGCCGATGAGCTCAACGCCGATGGCCCGAGCCCCGCGCCGGAGAACGGCGTGGTCGCCGGTGGACTTGCGAACATGCGCCCCGCCGCGGATGCCGGCGCCTCACTGCTCGCTGATTCCTCGACGCGCGAGCTGCACGTGGCACGAGCGCACGCAGCCCGACTCGAGGCTCGTGCGGCCGAGCTGGGTACACGTCTGCTCGACGCTGAGCAGCGCGGAGCGGAGCTGCTGCGCACGCGCGCGCGGCTCGGCGAGGTGGAGCTTCAACTGCAGGAGACGGAACTCGTGTTGCAACACGCGCAGGCAGCCGAGAAGTGGTTGGCCGACCTGCAGTCATCGGCCAGCTGGCGTCTCACCGCCCCGCTGCGCGCTGCCAAGCGCCGCGCGCGCGCGCTGTTCGGGCGCTAGCGCTCGAACACCAGCGCATGCTGCTCTGCTTCGTAAGCATCCGCCGGGGCAATCACTTCATGACGGAGCTGCTGTCGATGCTCTCCGCGGCGGTGGCAACGGCCGGACACGAGGTCGACTTCGCCTTCGACGAGTTTCCCCCGCTGGCCGACGACGCCGGGTATGTGGTGATACCGCACGAGTTTCACGCACAGGCGGACCCGCGTTCGTTCCCGGATGCCGATCAATGCGCGCGCACGATCGCCCTGTGCACCGAGAACCCGGGCACCGAGTGGTTCGAACATGCATGTGGCCTGCTTCCTCAGTTCGGTGCCGCGATGGCGATCAACCGCGCGAGCGTCGCGGAACTGAGGCGCCGCGGGATTGCCTGCGAGCACCTTCAGCTCGGCTACTCGCCGCTGTGGGACAGCTGGCAGCGCGACGAGCGGGCGGAACGCCCGATCGACGTGCTCTATCTCGGAGCCACAGACCTCCGCCGGGACGCGCTCCTGGCTGGCTACGGCCGTCATCTGTGGGCGCGGCGCTGCCAGTTCCTCGTCCCTCCGCTCGAGTCAAGAGCCGCGCCGCGACCCGATTACCTAACCGGGATGGACAAGTACCAGCGGCTCCGCGCCGCGCAGGTGCTGCTGAACCTGCACCGCGCGCAGTCGGCGTCGATGGAGTGGGTCCGCTTCATGGAGTCGGCGAGCAACGGCTGCGTGATGGTGTCCGAGCCCTGTCTCGACCATCAGCCGCTCGTGCCCGGCGAGCACTTCCTCGCCGCGAGCGCCGAGAGCCTCCCGCTCGTCGCCGACCGCCTGCTTGACGACCCCGACCGGCTGCGCAGCATCCGGCTGGCGGCCTATGACTATGTGCGCGAGCAGTTGCCGATGCGCCAGGGCGCGGAACTGCTGGCCGCGCTGGCCGCCGCGACGCTCGAGCATGCCGCCTCCGGAGCGCGTGCGCCAACCAGGACCGGCGGCGCCCCGAATAGCCCGCTGCCGCTGCGAGCCCCAGCTCCCACGCCGCCGCCGCAGAGCGGGATGCAGACACTGGGGAAGGTGGTGCGCGCGCTCAGCGTCGAGACGCGCGAGTTGCACCGCGCCGTCGAGGACATGGCCTACCGCGCCCGCACGGGAGAGCCACCATCCGTGGAGATCGTCGCGACCACCCCCGCCTACGGCGAGGCTGCGCCGCGGGTGACGGTGATGGTGACGGTGTGCGACTACGCCCGCGAGGTTGTCGAGGCTCTGGGCAGCGTGGCCGCGTCTCGCTACGGCGATCTCGAGGTGCTGGTGCTCGACGACGCCTCGAGCGACGGCTCGGACGACGCCGTGGCGGGCTTCCTGACGGCTCACCCATGGCTGCCGGGGATGCTCCTGCGCCAGCCTGTCAATCGGGGTCTGGCGCGCTCGCGCAACACCCTGCTGGAGCGCGCCCGCGGCGAGTACGTCTTCGTCCTCGATGCGGACAACGGCATCTACCCCTCCGCGCTCTCGCGGCTCGTGACGGCGTTGGACGCCGACGCGCAGGCCACCTTCGCCTACCCCATGATCGCGGTGTTTCGCGAGGGCCGGGCGGACGCGCTGCTGAGCGCTCTGCCCTGGGAGCCCGAGCGGCTTCGCGGCGGCAACTACATCGACGCGATGGCGCTGATCCGGCGCGAGCACCTCCTGGAGCTGGGCGGCTATACGACAGAGCCGCGCCTGACCGGCTGGGAGGACTTTCATCTGTGGTGCCGCTGCGCCGAGACGGGGCGTTACGGGATCCTCGTCCCGCAGGTGCTCGCCTGGTACTGGCGGACCGCCCATTCGATGCTCGCCGACGTCGAGACCAGCACCACCGTGGCATGGTCGCTGATGCGGACACGCTTCCCCGATCTGCTGGGTGCGCCGACGACAGCCGCAGCGAGCGCTCCGACGTGAGGCTCGTGATGACGCTCCTCGTGCGCAACGAGGCCGACATCATCGAGGCGAACCTCGACTACCACCTCGCCCAGGGAGTCGACTTCGTGATCGTGACCGACCACGGCTCCAGCGACGGCACTGACGAGCTGCTGCGCCGCTACGAACTAGACGGCTCGGTCGCGGTGCTCCGCGAGGAAGGTGATGGACACCATCAGAGCGTGCGGGTCACCCGGATGGCGCAGCTCGCGCTCAGCCGGCACGACGCCGACTGGGTGATCCACAACGACGCCGACGAGTTCTGGTGGCCGCTGTCGGGGAGCCTGCGCGACGTGTTCGCCGCGATCCCCCCCGCTTACGCCCAGATCGAGGTGCAGCGGCGTAACTTCCTGCCTGCCCCGGACGGCGCGGGTCCGTTCTACTCGCGCCTGATCTACCGTGACGCGCAGTCGCTGAACCCGAGCGGCAGGCCCCTCGAGCCCAAGGTCGCCCACCGCGCCCACCCCGACGTCGTCGTGGCGCCCGGAAACCACTCGATCTCCGGTGCGGCCCTGCGCCCGGTTCCGGTCGGCGAGCTGCTGGAGATCTTCCACTTTCCGATGCGCAGCTACGACCAGTTCGAACGCAAGGTGATCCAAACCGGAATCGGCTACGAGACCCTCGAACATCGATCTCCCGAGGTCGGCCGCGACCAGCTGAAGCTGCTGGCGCTCTACCGTGAGCAGGGGCTGCGCGAGTACTACGAGCGCGCGCTGTTGGACGATGCCGCACTGCAGCGCGGCCTCGCGGACGCCAGCATCGTGCTCGACCGTCGCCTTGAGCGGTTCATGCGAGCGCTGCCCAAGTCGGTGCCTGCGGCCAAGCGTCCAGACGGATCTGCGACCCGCTCGTTGGTCGCGAACACGCTCGCCGGATTCCTGGAGCTCGACAGCGCCCGCCAAGCGCTCGCGAACGAGCAGGCCGAGGCCGGCGCGCTCCGGCGCCGGCTGGCGGAGCTGCAGGCTGAGCTGGCCGCCACCGGCGAGGCGCTCCGCTTGCTTCGCGGCAGCCGTCTGGTGCGGTGGAGCGCGCCGCTGCGGCGGCTCTACTACCGCCGGCGCTGAGACCGCGACGGGCCATGGGTAGCGGATCGAACGCGAATTCGTGACCCTGCTTGGGCGTCTTCTTGCAGCCTGATTGCGCCCGGCCCAGTAGCCGTGGCCGGTAGAATTGGAGGTCCGTGCGCGCCAGGTGTTTCCGTCCGAGCCAAGGCGGAAGATCATCGACCCCACCGAACACTTCGCCAGGGCGTCGACGCCGCGACGCAGAGAGGGACACACCATGGAAGCACGCACCGCCGACACCACCATCGCCAGCGACGCGCTGAGCCTCCGTCGCGTCTTCACGACGCCCGGGGTCCACCCCTTCGACACCGTCGAGTGGGAGCTCCGTGACGCCCGGATCGGCCACGGCGACCACATCGTCTTCGAGCAGCCCGATGTCGAGTTCCCCGCCTCCTGGTCCCAGAACGCGACCAACATCGTCGCCCAGAAATACTTCCGCGGCCAGCTGTCCTCACCCGAGCGCGAGCGCTCCGTAAAGCAGATGATCGGCCGTGTCGCCGGCACGATCGCCGACTGGGGCCGCTCGCGCGGGTACTTCGCCGCCGACGAGGACGGCGACACCTTCGAAGCCGAGCTGACCCACATTCTGCTTCACCAGCTCGCCGCGTTCAACTCGCCGGTCTGGTTCAA
>PMKB01000321.1 GCA_003157595.1 Solirubrobacterales bacterium | reverse complement strand
GAGCGCCTCCTCGGACTGCGTCTCCCACCATAGGCGTCTGGCCGGCGTTTACGCGACAGCCTCACGCGCAAGCGACACGCTGGGGATGGGGTCGCGCGTCGCTGTTGCGCCGCCGCCGGGACGCCTCTACGCACGTTGATGGAGTGGCTAGGGCATCGCGACATTGCCACCGTCATGATCTACGCCGCCTACAGTCCGAACGAGGGCGAGGTTGCGATGGTCGATCGCGCGTTCGCGGCTAGGCCGTAGAACATGCGGCCAGCCGACCCGCTAACAACGGCACGCTGGCCGATAAGCCCCGTGTGACGGCAAGTAGACCATCCCGCCGCGGGATTCGCTCCCGATGCCCCGTCGTCGCGGCGGTAGTCGCGCTCGCCCTCGGCATCCCGACCCTAGCGAGCGCCGAGAGCTTCAACGCGAGGCTGATCGAGAGCCAGGACGCCGCAGCAAAGGAGCTCGCGCACACCGCGCAGGTCGCGATCGAGACCTACGCCACCGACAACAACGGCAGTTACAAGGGCGCCTCGCCGAAGGTCCTCGACGAGTACGATTCCATGATTCCGATTCGCCCTCCGCGCGGCCTCGCTGCCCTGAGCGACCCCTACCTCTCGCTCGCGCAGTCGCTCGACGGGGGGCGCGGCTATCTTGTCGCCACGGTCTCTGCCAGTGGCGACGTGTTCGGCATCGGGCGTGCGCCAAATGGCACCCTCGTGCGCGTGTGCAAGGGGTTCTCGTTGACCTGCCACCACGGTCGCTGGTGATGGCCGCCTTGGCGGGGTCCCCGGCTACCGACACCTTGCCAGTATCGGTTCGTCGTCCCATTCGCCGGCCCAATGCGACCTGACCTGACGTGATGCAGGACGACATATAGGCCGCAAATAGCGGCCTTCAGGGTCGTACATTCGTCCGGTCTACGACTTCGAGCCCAGTATCGCCCATCCAACGAAGCCCCTGCTAACGCGGGGGTTTCGCCTGTTATGCAGGAAACGCGGGCGCCGGGGACTGCACGCCGCAGCCGGTTCGTATGACCGTGGCGCTCGCTTATGGCCCACCTGGGTCGTGGTTGCTGCTCAGCGCGAAGAGGAGCAGCGCGCCATGCAGCGTGCCGGTGCGAGAACCTTCACGCGACATCCCCCACCCGAGGAGGACCAATGCTCCGCACCGTCACCGCCTGCGTCGTGAGCGTCGCGATCACCCTAGGCGTCGTNNCCGGCGTGCCCGAGCCCGGGCTACGGTGCCGACGGAAACATGGGGCCGCTGTTCTGCGTCATCGACAACCCCGTAGCGCTGCGGTACTTCGCGGCCTCGGGCCGCCACCTGTTCGCGCTCGGCCCGAACGCGACGCCCGGCCAAGTCCTCGCCGCGCTCGAAAGGGATCTCTCGACGCTCCCGATTACATGCTCGGTCTACCGGCTCGCCGCGTGGCGCAACCACTGGCACTTCGGGATCTCGCCCGTAGTCCAGCTCGCCGTCGTGAAGCACCTCTACTCGACAGGCTGGTGCTCGGATCCGGCCTTCAACGTCGGAAGCTAGCCGGGCGGCTACCGATGCCCGACCAGCAACAGCCCGGGGAACGAGGAGGTCGAGTCCGGACGCTAGCCGGCGAGTCCCTTGTCGCGGAGCTCGGTGAGTGCGCGTTCGCTCTTGTTGAGCTCGTCTAAGCCCATGCCTTGCAGAACCGCCGGTGTCTTGGTGAACTGGATCTCGCGGTAGTCGACGACCTGCACGTTGTTGCCCCACGGGTCGCGGAAGTCGAGCGACCCGGAAGGCCGCACTTCCACGCCGCCGCGGCGTAGCGCCGCGCGCACCGCTTCCATGTCGTCGACGACGAGCCCAAAGTGGCGTGCCTCGTCTGGAGCCTGCGAGCGTCCCGCCGCGATCGCGATGAACTGGTCGCCCATGTCGATAAACGCCATCCGCGCGCCCGCGCAGTTCGAACTCGAAGAAGCGCCCGTACCAAGTGAGCGCTGCGTCGACGTCGTCGACCTCCAGCGCCACGTGGTTGATGCCGACCAGCCGCGCCATCAGTGCTCAGCCTAGCGTGCTGCACACAGAGCGATCCTGCGAGCCGTTTGCACATCAACGACGCTGTCGCTCGGCGCGAGAAGCGGTCACGATCTGGCGCGCGTCAATGCCGGTGCTACGGTCGGTGGTGACATCACTGCCGAGGAGGCATCATGGAAGCTTCAAAGGGCAATCCGCTGTTTCAAGCGCCGATGCGCACGTACACGGCCTACAGCATCGGGTGCGCGATCGCCTGGGCAGTGCTGTGGGTGATCCTGGCGCTCACAGCCAGGAAGGACATTCAGGACGGCGTCCTCCTGGTGTTCATCGGGTGGGTCATCGGCTGGACATCGGCGACGCTCGCCCGATCCCTCTATCCGCCGCCAAAGAAGATGCTCCTGGCTGGACTGAGCTCAGAGCCCAAAGCCTGACCCCGCACCGCGACGCCGAGACGACCGCTCCCACAAAATGCGGTCACGACCGGCACGCCGGTCCCGTGGCCCCATTGCGCGAGTAGGAGGAGCGTCGTCTGTTTGTCGAGGAGGTCGGGTGGGGGCTGTTGCTGGTCGCGTGGGCGTGGTAGTGCGACTGCTTCTGTCCTTCGACGAATGGGAGCGGTCTGATGAGCACGCGGTCGATGGTCGACGTGGGCGGGCGACGGCGTTCGCCTGCCACCCTGCCTGGGTTCCACGCCGGGCGCCCACCTCGCAACAAGGGCCTGCATTACCCAGCCGACCCTCCCAGGGTCGAGGAGATCATCGCGATCATGCGCCAAGCGGGACCCTCGCCCCATGGCGACCGGGCGCGCGGCCTGATCGTTGTGCTCTGGCGGGCCGGGCTGCGCATCGCGGAAGCGCTCGCGCTCGGCGAGCCGGACTTGGACGAGCGGCGCGGTGCGCTGCTCGTGCGGCACGGCAAGGGCGGCAAGCGCCGCGAGGTCGGCATGGACGACTGGGGCTGGGAGCAGCTGCGACCGTGGCTCGCCCGCCGCAGCTCACTGCCGGTTGGCCGGCTGTTCTGCATCATCGATGGGCCGACGTGCGGGCGACCGTGGACACCCAGTGCCGTGCGCACCCAGCTACGCCGCCTCGCCGTCCAAGCCGGCGTGAGGCGGCGCTTCGCGCCCCACCAGCTCCGCCACGCCCACGCCGTGGAACTCGCGCGCGAGGGCGTACCGCTCAACGTGATCCAACGCCAGCTCGGCCACACCGACCTCGGCGTGACCTCGATCTACCTGCAGGGCATCGACAACGCCGAGATCATTAACACGATCAACTCGCGCCGCGCCCCGATGATGCCCGCCAGCGCCGGACTACGGCTCTGACCGATCAGGGCGCAACGCGCATGTCTCGGGATCCTCCTCCTCGCGCATTGCGGCACGCACCGCAATCGGTTCGCTGGATCAGCCGAACTTCGTCGTCCACCGTGCAAGCTCCGCCCGTAGGGCTGACTCGTTGCGACGGAAGCGGTTGGCTCGGTGGCCGTTGGCGCCGGAGGGATGAGGAAAGCCAAAGAGGCATCGCGTCTCGTCAAGCTCGCGGGCGGCAATCAGCATCCGCAGACAGCCTTCTACGGCGCTGCCTAGCGGAAGCAACAGAGCATTGGATACTTCCGCCAGCTCGGTCGCGAGCTGGCTGTGTACTGATCGTGTGAGCATCGGGCTGCGGTCGACGTGAGGGTTCGCGCCGCGATAGTTCTCGCCGTCGACGAACACCGGATATCGCAGCGCCGAGGTGCCGTGGATGAGGTCGTCGCGCTGCCCGAACAGTTCGGCGCTCGTCCGGATGCCGAGAGCGTCCGCGAGTCCGATGGCGTCGAGCATGCCGACCATGTTGGTCCTCGTCGCACCGGCGAATCCCGCCTGTCGAGCGACGTGATCGAGCACACCCAGCTCGTCGATCGCACCAGCGCGGAACGCGTCGCGGGCAGCGCTGAACGCTTGGCGCATCTGATACCAGCCTGGGGTCAGACCGATGATCGCGATCCGCGCGGCTCGATTGAGCCGCTCGAAAGGAATCCAGTAGACACGCAGCGGCCCCTCCTCTTCGAGCAGACACTCCTCCGTCAGCAGCTCAGCCCTACCGAGCTCGCCATCCGGAAGCGCGCGCAGCAAGCCGACCAGCTCAGACCAACGCGAGCCAGGACAGAGATCCTTACCCGAGAGCACAACACGAACCCTAACGAGGTCTCCGCGAACCGGCGCGCTCGACAAGGCGAGCGAGTCGGACACTCTCGCTGGTCGCACGAAGCGTCACTCCCCACGCGGTCAGGGGGGGGTGGAACCACTGGCGGGAATGCGCCGGGACGTTGAACGGCGGCGAAGAGCCCATAGGAGATACCGAGGACTGGACCCGCGTCCGTGCGCTCTCGACGATGAGGGTGCGAGGAAAGCCCGGCGCCCGACACGCGAGTCGCCTGGTCCCGAGCTTCAGAACCTCTTGCCGTCGAGCACGCCCCCCGTGAGGTCTACGAGAACGCCGAGACGTACAGCGTCGGCATTGCTTCCCGCGACGTCCACCTCGATCTCTGCGAGCGGAGCGTCCCAGCGCCCGCGGTCGCCTCGCGGCGCTCCGCCCACGAGGTCGAGATGAAACCCCGGCGTGTTGCGGTCGCCGTACGACGCGGGTATCAGGTAACCGATGTTGAGCAGGCGCGTGAGGCCCGGCGGGATGAGCGCGCGCCCACCCTCGACGCCGGTCCACGTGAGCGAGAACCCGGAGAGGCCGCGGTCCCTGAGGGCCTCCACGGACGGGCCGCTTCGCACGGATCGGATAACCG
>PMKB01000299.1:10413-10697 GCA_003157595.1 Solirubrobacterales bacterium | reverse complement strand
CTGCGCTTCCCCGAGCTGTACCGGATCCTCGCCCTGCGCGGCGCGCGGGTGCTGGTGGTTCCTGCCGCCTTCACCCTGGCAACCACGCGCGACCATTGGGAGACTCTGCTGCGGGCGCGAGCGATTGAGAATCAGGCGTTCGTGATCGCCGCCAACCAGATCGGGGAGAACGAGCCGGGACGCTACAGCGGCGGCCGCTCGATGATCGTCGACCCATGGGGGGTGGTGCTCGCGCAGGCTTCCGACGGCGTCGGCGTGATCGTCGCCGATCTCGACCTCGCCCG